>JAIXRA010000164.1 GCA_027485465.1 Bacteroidota bacterium
ATGGCCATAAAGCCTGCCATCGCCGAAGGATTCCCTTCCCAAGACCAACCATCCTCGCCCCTGGCACCGGCAGGATCCGACCAAAACCTTGCAGCATCTTTAACATAATTTTTTTCGAGACGTTTCTCCCAGCCCAAAACAAGGTTGCGGCTTTCGGGCCCGGCTGGAAAAGCTGTCAAACCCCAACCAGGGAATTCTCTGAATACCAGAGAGTCTACCGAGCCTTCCAACGGCCAACCCTGCTCCCATTCGGTCCATTGAACACAACGATTCTTATCAAAAGCCCATAACACGGCCAAACGTCGTCCTTTCCAAGCGCTGTTGTTACCGTAGCGACGCAATTGACGGAGGTATCCCATAACATAGTGAAGGGTATCATCCTTTTGCCCAAAAGGCACGACGGCAAGGACTTCGGTGCGTTGGCGAAAACCTGCGAGGTGATTGAACCAAACCTGACGCAAGATGGAATCCCGAGGCAACAAACTCAAAAGCCGTTGGCCAGTCGGCGGTTCCACCCAATCCGCCAACAAATTAGACAATGAAGCCGTATCCCCTTGGTCTACGGCCGCCACCCATCGAAGGGCCATCATCGAAAGGCTGTCCCCATCAAGCGTCCACGGCGGAAAATGATCGGCCTGATGATCGAAATCCAATACCTTGCCGTCCTCCTTACCACCGTTACAAGCCATTAACAAGGAAAGACCCAAGGCAAAACCCGAAACAAGCTTCCGTAAGGGGTGGCCTTTCTGCATGCACAAACTTAGAAACCTTTTGCCAGCTCCCAATATCTTTACCCTAAACGCATAAAACATGAATTTTCAAAAATGGCTCGTTTGTTTAAGCCTGATCGGGGGTGCAACTACGGTCCAAGCGGCGAGTTCCGATTCCACGGCCCAAAAATTAACCTCCTTGCGCCGGGTAGCCCCTGTTGATTGCGTTCGCTTTGGGAGGCTCGAAACCTGGGAAGGGTTTGATTTTGGCCAGCTTCTACCCCGAAACGTTTCGGTATGGCTGCCACCCCAACCGTTTTGGGACGGGATTCGGCCCTTGCCGGTCTGGTACATCCACGATGGTCAGAACCTTTGGGATCCGCGCCGCGGTTATGGTGGTCAAACCTGGGACCTGGATTCCCTCATGGAGCGATACCTGGCCGCAGGCCAAATAGAACCTTGCATCCTTGTGGCCTTGGACAACAGCCCCCAGCGCTTCCGGGATTATTTGCCCCCTCCATGCCTGGAGGGCCTGGAGCCAGCCTTGCGAGATTCCCTTCAAAAGGAGCGATCCGGAACAGGGCTTGGAGATGCTTATGCTCGATGGATAACCGGCATGATTCAGCCCTGGCTCATCATGCAATACCCCGTAGACACCAACCCGGCATCTCATTACCTCATGGGAGCGAGCATGGGTGGCTTAATTTCCTCTTATACCGTGGCTCTTTTGCCGGACCGTTTCGGCGGGGCCGCTTGCCTAAGCACCCATTGGCCTTTGAGCCTCCAAAAAAACATTTTGGGCCTATCCCTGCCTTATCGGTCCTGGTTGGCCGAACGACTGTCAAAAACAGCGCCCCAACAGGCCCTCCATTCCCTTTATATGGACCACGGAGACCAAACGCTGGACGCCTTTTACCCTGTTCACCAAAACGCCTTTGATTCTGCAATGCGCAGGAAGAATTTACCGAACGGTTTCAGGTTTGGTTCCAAGGCGTTTCCTGGAACGGCCCACACCGAAAGGGATTGGTCCAAACGATGCCTGGACGCCATGATTTGGGTCATGCAAGGCAAACCAAAGCCCAAGCCATCGCAAGGTCCCCCGCCCCCTTCCCAGTGGAATATGTACTTTGCCCTCATCGACCGATGGACCGACGGAGACACAGCCAACAACCGCAAGGTCCCTTCCACGTACGATCCCCAAAAACCGCATTACCATCACGGCGGGGATTTGGAGGGTCTACGCCAAAAAATACCTTATCTCAAGTCATTAAATATTAATGCCTTGTGGATAACACCTCCTGTGCTCAACCAAAACTTTAACCCTGATTCAAGCATAACCGGTTATCATGGGTATTGGGCCTCGGATTTTCGACGCCTGGACCCTCGTTGGGGGACCCTTAGGGAATTCAAACGCTTGGGACGGGAACTCGAAGAAAACGGCATTGCACTCATCCAAGATGTGGTCGTCAACCATGCCGGGGATTATTTTGAGGTCCAATCCGACGAGCATCTGCATTTTCACAATTCGGATCGACCTAAACAACCTTTGCTTAGGCATTTTCCACCAAATTCAGCCGAAGCCCACCGGTATTCCTGGCATTCAAGGCACAGGTCTGTCTATCATCGAATGCCCAGCATTCAAAATTACCGGGACAGCCTCCAAAAACTTCAAGGCCAAATGTCCGGTCTGGATGATCTTCGTACCGAATGCCCCGAATTAAGGCGTCGCTTGCGTCGAGCCTATCAAAAGTGGGTCAAAAGAGGCCGTCTACGGGGAATGCGAATGGATACACCGATCTATGTCGAAAAAGATTTCTGGGAGGATTTTTTGCATCGTCCAGGCGTTTTTAATCCTGGATTGCAGCGAGTAGCCGAGCGCGAAGGGCGAAATCTTTGGACTTTTGGAGAGTTATGGACCCATTCGGAGGCCTGGTCGGACCTCGGTGAACAGGAAGCCGCTACCTACACCCTACCCGGACAGGGTTTGGATGCAGCTTTGCAATTCCCTCTCCAAAAGACCATGATGGAAGTTTTAGGTGGGACCAGGGGAACCGCTCATTTGAGTTACCGCCTGGATGCCCAACAAAAACATTTTCCAAATCCTCTAACCAGGATTCAATTTCTGGACAACCACGATATGCCTCGGTTGAGGAGTCGCCTTGACTCCCTGCGTAGTGCACAGGCTCTGCTCTTGTTGTACACGTTGCCAGGGATTCCGGTTCTCTACTTCGGAACAGAACTTGGAACCCAGGAGCCTAGGGCCACCCTTTTCGATGCTAATTATGAAAACGGACCTTTTACCTCCTTTATTCGGCAATTGTCCTCTTTTCGGCAGCGCTACCCAATCTTGCAGACCGCCGAGCCAACCATCCTGCTTGATTCCCGATTGGGCAGTCCGGCCTGGGTGGCTCTGGTTGGTGGTCGCTGGCTTGTGGGCGTCAATCCAGGAAAACAGGCGACCCAAGTACCCGATTCTTTGATCACCCGTTGTTTAGGTAAAGGTTGGACCATTCTAGAGAAGCCCGAAATCCACACCGGAGGACCAATCCAACGGAACTCAAACAGTTGGACTCTGGAACCTGGCCAGGCCTGGGTCTGGGGTCTGCTGCCACCTTCCAACGATTCCCAAGCCTTAAGCAAATTGGAGGCCCCTTATCCTCTGCCCCAAAACTTAGAAAAATGGCTAAAGGATGCCGATACCCTGGCCTCCATAACCGATCCTTCGGGGGATGATCTCGGCAGCAACGGCCTATTGCTATACCCAAAAGCTTTTGAAGGCCACAGCCCCGGAGATTTAGCCGGTCTCCGCTGGTTGCACAGCCCAACGGGAGGCTACATCCTTGAAATTCAAATGCATGAGGGCCTTTCCCAGGTATGGAATCCACCCCATGGCCTGGACCACTTGCATTTGGACATCGAATGGAGGGTAACCCAAGGCGACACGTTGGTTTCAGCCCCCTTTAGTCTTAACGGATGGACTGCTTCAGGGTCCCAACCCTGGGAATGGTACAGCAGACCCCTGGATGGAAAGATATATGCCGTTTTTGGGGCAAAACACCCCTTGGATCCTTGGATTCAATCAGCCAACCCTTTGGCCATTCATTTTGAAATTCGGGTTCAAACATGGGATGTGGATGGTGACGGGCGACCACGCCCCCTTCAACAAGTGCCAAGCTCATATGAATTTGGCGGCGACCCAAAGGCTGAACGCTGGATGGACCGGTGCACATTGAGGAGCTACGCTAAGCTCCGTTAAGGAATATCCTCTGGAACTGCTACGAATTGTCTCTACGAATCGAAGTTCTCTCCTTAAATTTAGACTGGGAAGGAAACGATCATCATCATTTTTCCTTTAAAAACCATGCTATGAAGCCTAATTCGATTTTTTTGAAGTTGTTACTGTCTTTTTTGTGGATTTTGGCCCTCGGTACAGGGCTAGGCGGCCATCGTTGTTTGGCGGCTGCCGGGGGTCCTGATGCCTACGGCTATACCTGGAAGGATTCCAACGAGCCTGGTGGCCCCGCTTACCAATGGATTGATATCACAACGACCGGCACCCAGGTAACTGGCTTGGGGGACGATAATTTTGCGGGACCCTTTGGTTTTATTGACGGGTTTCAGTTTTACTGGTATTACCCCACCCAAGTCTGGATTGGTTCGAACGGCTATTTAAGTTTTAGCGGGAACAATTTTGCTTCGCCCTTCCCCATCATCCCCAACACGGCCAGCCCCCACAATTTCATTGCCGGGATGATGTCGGATCTGAACTTTGACGGAACGGGCAATCCCGGGACCTGCTATTATCGCAATACCTCCGATACCATTGTCATCAGTTGGATCAATGTGCCTTTTTGGACGATGGGTACGCCCTCTTTCATCGGCAGCAATTCGTTTCAAATTGTGTTGGTCCGTTCCGACCGGAGCATCACCTTTAATTACCAAAGCCAATTGGGCATGACCCAAGGCGATGATATCACCATCGGCATCGAGAATATTACCGGGCAATTGGGTTTGCAGCATTCCAAAAACATTTACCCGACCGGAGGCTATTCGGTGAAGTTTTATTACCCCACCACCACGACCTACCAAGCGGTGGATGGAGGCGTTCATTGGAACATGGAAGAAGGCAATGGAGGCGTTTTTGTAAAGCGTTACACCGCGGTTCCTTCGACCACCAACATCAAAAACTTTGGGAATCAACCCATCCAGTCCATCAATGTAACCACCAGCGTTAGCCACCCCACGGCGATTGGAACCAGTGGAAGCGGACAAGTTTCCTCGTTGTTACCGGGCACCGATACCACCTTGAGCCTGGGCGCTCCGCTCATTCCCACCGATCCTGGCATCTACACCATGATATCGCAGGTCAGCGGTATCACCGGTGATTTGGTGGCTTCGAACAACCTCCTGCAATCCAAGATCATTGCCGTCGATACGGTAGGAACCCAAATTCCCTTGGTTTACCACGATGCCACGGCGGAACCTGGGGGCATCTCCTGGAGCGGGGGCAGTGGTGGAATTGGGTATTATATCAAACCGCCCTTTTACCCTTGCCAAATCAACGGATACAACATCAACATTGCCGCCGATCCTTCGGCCAGCGGTTGTTACCTCAAGATTTACGATGATAACGGCCCCAACGGTGGCCCTGGGACTTTGCTGGACTCCGTCTATGCTTCTCCCACTTCCTACACAGTCGGTGTGAACAGTGTGATTCCTACGGCAGGAACTCAAGTTAGTATTCCTAGCGGAGGTTTTTATGTGTTATGGGTGATGCCGGCGGGTTCCAATGTGACCTTGGCCTGGGACCGTACGCCTCCTGTTTCCAACCGATCGTACGAATATTTGGGCGGGCTTTGGGCTCCTTGTCGTTTTCGTTTCACGGAGGATTATTTCTTGGGCGTTTCGGTGGCTTGGGCCAATTTTGAAGATGTGCGTGCGCTGCGTTTGGTATCGCCGCAGGCCAATGCCTTGTTAAATACCCCGACGCCGGTTCAGTTCAGAGCCCTCAATGCCGGGAGTTCGGTCAACGGCCAGCCCATCCAATTGGGGTACAAATTCTCCATCGAGGCCCCCGTCTTCCATACGGTCCCGGCCGGTTCCATCCTGCCGGGGGATTCCATCACCCATCAATTTACGACCTTGTTGAGTTCAGGAGCCCTTCGATCCGGTACGTTGTGCACCTGGGTCCGCATGAATGGCGACATGAACTCCAGCAACGACACCACCTGCATCAATGTAACGTATCAGCCGGGGGTTGGTCTTCGAGAAATCGTGCGGGGCAACCAATCATGGACCCTGTACCCAAACCCTGCTTCGGACGATGTACGAATTCTAGGAATGAATGAGCAAAAGTTGCCAGGAGAATGGCTGCTAACGGACGCCACGGGCCGGGCATTCCGTGTTCTGTCAGAACAAGAAACGGATCAACAAATTCGATTGGACCTTCGTGGTTTGGCGGAAGGGGTTTATTACCTCCAAGCCGGGAACGAAGCAGGGCGCGCTTTGCCTCTATTTATTCGCCGTTGAGCAATCGGTTTCGAAGGAAACCGAGTCGGCTGACTTTGTGATGTGCCCAGGACTGGACTCGAACCAGCACAGGATTACTCCCACTACCCCCTCAAAGTAGCGTGTCTACCAATTTCACCACCTGGGCAAAGGCCTGCAAAGGTAAGGTCTAGGACTGGATTTTGACCCCTCGACGATCCAGGCTTTTGCGGTAAAGCTGGGCATTGCGGGTGTGTTCAGCAAAAGTGGTCGCAAAACGATGGGTACCTGCCCTTAGGGGATCGGCGCAAAAAAAAAGAAAGGAATGGTTTTCGGGGGCCAAAACGGCGTTGAGAGCGTTTTTGGAGGGAATACATACGGGACCCGGGGGCAATCCCGTCCGATGATACGTATTGTAAGGCGACACCGTTCGAGTATGATCCAACCCGATTCTCCTCAAATCAAAGCGACCCAAGGCAAATTTGATGGTTGGATCCGCCTGTAGCGGCATACCGATGCGCAAGCGATTGAGGTAAACGCCTGCGATCCGGGGTCGCTCGGCATGAAACTGAGTTTCTTCTTCGATGATGGAGGCGAGAATGAGGGCCTCGCGAGGGGATAAACCCTGGGCCTGGGCCCGTTTGATTCGCTCGGGACTCCAGAAGCGGCGGTATTCGCCTCGCATCCGTTCCACAAAAACCATGGGAGCAACCGTCCAGTACACCTCGTAGGTATCCGGAAGAAAAAGAAGTAAGTTGTTTTGGGCATCCCAACGACCGCTATCCAAGTCCACCGAGTCCTTGAGAACGGCCATCCATGCGGCCGAATCGGCCATCAATTTCTGACCAAGAAAAGCAGCCAAGCGATACGGGGTTCTTTGTTTGTTGAGGACCAAACGAAGGGGTGTTTGACGGCCCTGTTCAAGGGCACGAATCCAAGCAAACAAGGAAATCCGAGTTGAGAATTGATAGTGCCCTGGCTTGGGTGAACCAAAAGAACCCACCCATAGATAGATGCTTAACCGTTTCCTCAAAAATGACGGAAGGGCGGCCGATTGAGTGGAGTCGTTCAAGAGGGCGGTCCACGTCGTATGCCGCTGGGCAGGAATGGAAGGGAGCTTTCGGGGAAAACCCAGATCCAGCGCAAGCAGGAAGACGACGGCCAAGCCCCCCCCAAAAACAATTCGTATTCTATTAGTATTCAATGATTTATTTGTTTTTTGAGAGCCATCGCCCGGGGGTCACCGGGGTAGCGCTTCAACATGTCATCCAACAATCGAAGGGCTTCTTTTTTTTGGCCTTGGTGAATGCGCAGACCGATCCGATTCAGAAGCGAAGGTGCATGGTCCGGATCCAAACGCAAAGCTTTGTTGTAACACTGATCCGCCTTTTGGGGCTGACCGGATTCCAAGTACATAAAACCCAGGTTGGCATAGGCCGGTACATAGTCAGGATCACGCACCGTTAATTGTTGCAAACGTTGCATGGCCCCTTCCCGCCGGGACAGGCGGTATTCATTCAAAGCCAATTTGAGCACAAAATCCGAGGAGCCGGGAACCAAATCCACCGCCCGCTTTAGATAGACGGACGCAGTGACCGGATCGTTGCGCATCGTTAGGATTTCCCCCAACCGATAGGCCGTCCATGCATCGCAACGCTCCGCTTTCACAAGGTTGGCATGGCTTTGGGACAAAGCATCCCAGGCAGCAACTTGCCCGGACAGATACATCCAATGCACCTGATTTTCGACCCATAAGCCTTTTCGGGACGATGGTGGGGTTCGTTCCAAAAGCAGGCGTGCGCTATCCAAACCCTGCGCTTCCCCATCAAATCGTTCAACATATTGCAACCAAGCCTTGGCCAAGGTCATGGGGTCGGGCCTGCTTTCGTTCAGCGAGGCAAGCCCTAAGAGGGGCCCTCGTTCGGGCCATTTCTGGAAGGACCCGCTGCCCTGATGGGGTGGGACCTGAATCTTATGATCGGTGATGCGAACGTGAGGGATATCCGAGGAACCGGATTTGGGCATGTGACAGGCCACGCAGCGGTTTCCTTGGACCCTTCGGGCTTTGAGAGGCGCAGAACAGGCGGCTTCTGGGGCACCGCTGGACGGGAGCGATGAAGCGTTTTTTGGGCCTTCGCCGTGGCACCCATGGCAGGTTCGATCGTAAACAGCCGCATCGGTTTTGAGGACCGATCGATGCGGGTTATGACAAGAGATGCATCGCAGGGCCAAGGGCTCCTTGGTCAGGCAAGCCGATTGGGCCAAACGATCGGGATGCGAGGCCATGATGAAAAAATCTTCGTGGTTCTGGTGTCTGGGCAAAAAAACCGATAACACATCGCTAAGGACCATGCCCGGCTTGAAATCGGCAAAGGTTTTTCCGGGTTTGAGGACCGCATTCCCCTGAAGGTGGCAACGCCTGCACAAATCATTCTGCAAGCCAGGGCTGAGCCGTCGGGGATTGACAATGGAATAGTCCGGACCTGCCGAGGTATCAATGATTTGTCCCCGGCTTTTTTCGGCCACGTGCAAGGCACCCGGCCCGTGACAACGCTCGCAGTCAATGCCTTCGGGCACCCGTAGGTAATGATTAAAGGCCTCTTTTCCGGCCACAGGGTGGGCGTTGTGACATTGGATGCACTCCGCTTCAATAGGCCGGCTAAACCGGGCGTTGTTCCCGTTTTCGTAACCCGGTGGGAGATCCCAGCGACCTTCCTGGGTATAATACGTCAAGGGCAATTGGCAAAGCAGGCCGTTGCGCCAACGCAAGTGACTATTGGTATGCTGGCCTGAACCCACCACCATGTCAACACGCTCCAAGCGCTGGTGCACGGTGTCTCCCCCCTCGTCCAGCCTAAACTCTCGAATGAACAGGGCCCCGTTTTGACGAAAAGCCTGGTAGGTCATTTTCAAAACCGTGTCGTGGACCAAGGCCGGCGGACCTTGCCAAGGGGCCCGCGAATGTTCCGGAGCCAAGCCCCAGGAACGACCCATGCCCGTTTCCATGTAGGTATCGTAAATCTCGGCATGGCAGTTTCGGCAAACTTCTTTGCCAACGTAGGCCGTTTGGCCTTGAATGTTTCGAAAACGAGCGCCCAATGCTCGATCTTCTTGGAGATTACGTTCTGTATCCTGGTCCGTGGGTCCGGTACACCAAACCAAAATCAGCCACAGGGGCATCATCCAAACCAAGACCTTGAGTGTAGAGCGCACCCTGCAAAATTGACCACAGAAAACCCTTGTGAGGCCTTTGAAAAGTAGATTTGTTGCTATCTACCCATGAACGAATCCAAACAATACCAACCACGGGGCCTTGAGGACCGTTGGTACGAGCGATGGACCCAAAGCGGTTGTTTTCGCAGCAAACCGGACGATCGCGATGCTTATACCGTGGTCATCCCCCCCCCCAATGTGACCGGTGTCCTGCATTTGGGGCATATGCTCAACAACACGATCCAGGATATGTTGGTCCGCAAGGCCCGAATGCAAGGCAAAAACGCATGCTGGGTTCCCGGTACCGACCATGCTTCGATTGCAACCGAAACCAAGGTGGTTCAACACCTGGCCGAAAAAGGCCTGGACAAACATAGCATCGGACGGGAAGCCTTTCTGGAACATGCCTGGGCGTGGAAAGAGAAATACGGGGGCATTATCCTAAGTCAACTGCGCAAATTGGGGGCCTCCTTGGACTGGGACCGGGAAGCCTTTACCATGAGTCCCGAACTAAGCCGAACGGTGGTGGATGCCTTTGTACAACTCTACCGTGAAGGCCTGATCTACCGGGGAACCCGCATGGTGAATTGGGACCCACTAGGCCAAACGGCCTTGGCCGATGACGAAGTGATTTTTAAGGAGGTTGCCTCCAAAATGGTTTATATCCGTTATCCGGTGGTGGGGTGCGATGCCTCCTTGACGGTGGCGACCGTCCGTCCCGAAACCATCATGGCGGATGCCGCGGTATGCGTACATCCCGACGATGAACGTTACCGTCATCTGGTGGGACAATCCGTTCGCATTCCATTGATTGGTAAGGAAATACCCATTATCGCCGACCCTTATGTGGATCCAGACTTTGGAACCGGTTGTCTCAAAATCACACCTGCCCACGATCCCAATGACCATGAATTGGGTCTCAAACATCGTCTTCCATGCTTGGATATTTTGGATGTCCAGGGGCGCCTG
The DNA here is from genome assembly GCA_027485465.1 of Bacteroidota bacterium. GTDB lineage: Bacteria > Bacteroidota > Bacteroidia > UBA7662 > UBA7662 > SYHX01. Next base: position 10,380 of record JAIXRA010000164.1, read on the forward strand.
AACGAGCAGGCAACGATTTTGGTGGGAATGGACCGCATGGAAGCGCGTCGCGCCATTCTGCCTTTGCTTGAGGCCGAAGGGGCCTTGGAGAAGGTAGAGGATTATACGTCTTCGGTGGGCCACAGCGAGCGTTCCAACGCTGTCGTTGAACCTCGACTAAGCCTTCAGTGGTTTGTTAAAATGAAAGACATGGCCGCACCGGCATTGGAGGCCGTTGTAGAGGGTGAGGTTCGACTCTTCCCCGATAAATTCATGGGTACCTACCGGCATTGGATGGAAAATTGCCGGGATTGGTGCATCTCAAGGCAATTGTGGTGGGGTCATCGCATTCCTGCTTGGTATTCCCCGGATGGTCAGACCTGGGTAGCTGCCTCGGTAGAGGAAGCCACCGCCCAAACCGAAGGAAAATGGTCGGTCAGCGACCTGCGCCAGGACGAGGATGTTTTGGATACCTGGTTTTCGAGCTGGCTATGGCCCATGTCTGTTTTTGAACAGGACTTTATTCATCCTTCACCCAACAAGCCATCGACCGGCGAATTGGCCTATTACTACCCAACGGCGGTCCTGGTCACCGGCCCTGATATTTTGTTTTTTTGGGTGGCCCGTATGATCATGGCCGGCCAGAAATTCCTCGGCCAAGTACCTTTCAAGGACGTGTACCTCACGGGCATCGTTCGCGATAAACAAGGTCGCAAAATGTCCAAATCCCTGGGAAATTCCCCGGATCCATTGGACTTGATTGAACAATACGGAGCCGATAGCCTGCGCATGGGTTTGTTGTTCAGCTCTCCTGCCGGAAATGACTTGCTCTTTGACGAATCCCAATTGGAACAGGGTCGGCATTTTGCCAACAAGTTATGGAACGCCTACCGCCTTCTCCTGAGTTGGCACGAACAGGGACCCGAAACATCGACCCCGCCCCAACCTGCCGGACCGGCTGTGCAGTGGTTTGGTCAACGCTTGGGACAAGCCCTCGACGAAATCGAAAACGCATACCAAACCTACCGGTTATCGGAAGTTATTCGCTTGATATACAAGTTAGTATGGGATGATTTCTGTTCCTGGTACCTGGAAATGATCAAACCTGAATTTGGCACGCGCATTCATCGCACGGTGTTGGAACAAAGTGCGGAATTCTACCGCGATTTGTTGGCACTCCTGCACCCAATCATGCCATTTGTCACCGAAGAGTTGTTCCATCTCATCCAAGATTTTCGCAACCCTCAAAACCTACGCGTCGAGAAGGAATTCTTGTGCTTATCCGATTACCCCAAGGCTCGTTCTTTTGACAAGGCCTACCTTAACCAAGCCTCGATGGTCCTGGATTTGGTGGTGGCCCTCCGCAATTTCAAAGGCAGCAACCAACTGGGGGTTCGGCATCCATTGACCCTGGTAAGAGGGGAAGACGCCTCTTTTCTGGATGGATTTGAGCCTATTCTTCAGCGACTTACCAACACCCGAATCAGCAGTGATTCCAACGCGGACGACCCAGGCCATTGGTCGGCCCTGCTTTGTGGCTCGCACAAGGTCATGGTGAATCCCGGTGTTGTTTTGAACACCGAAGCTGCCTTGGACCAATTAAAAAAAGACTTGGAATACCAACAAAATTTCTTGGCCTTGGTTCGCCAAAAACTGCAGAACACTGCTTTTGTGTCCAAAGCTCCGCCCAAGGTCCTTGAACTGGAAACCAAAAAGGAGGCCGATGCCTTGAATAAAATTCAGGCCTTGCAAGAAGAATTGGCCCGAATTAGCGGGGCTTCGAACGAGCCGCTCCGCTGAGTGGATGAAATCTCTGAACCACTTCCCGCAGATAATCCCTGCTTAGGTGGGTGTAAATCTCGGTGGTGAGGATGGAGCGATGTCCTAACATTTCTTGAACAGCCCTTAGGTCCGCTCCCGCTTCGACCATATGGGTCGCAAAGGCATGACGAAAGGCATGGGGTCCGACCACTTTGGTGAGGCCGCAGAGGGCCGCTTGTTTTTTGACCAGCAAAAAAACCACCATGCGGGTCAAAGGATGTCCGTTGCGACTGAGAAAGACGGTTCCTTCCCCATCGGGGGCGGGGCGTTGCTCGGCATCGGCCCAACGGAGGTAGAGGCGAAGGCTTTGGGTGGCCTCCGAACCCAAGGGCACCAGTCGTTCGCGGTTCCCTTTGCCCCGCACCCTGACCAATCCCAAGTCCAACATCAAATCGGCCCTTTGAAGGCCCACCACTTCGCTGACCCGCAAACCGCAGGCATACATCAACTCCAGCATGCAACGATCGCGTTGCCCCGAAGGCAAGGACAGGTCCACCCGTTGAATCATTTCTTGGACTTCGTTGATGCTCAGGACCGTTGGTAGCTTGCGGGAAAGTCGAGGCAATTCAAGCAAAGCGGCGGGTTGATGAAGGGCGGTCCCTTCCTGCTCGAGGTAACCAAAAAATGATTTAACAGCCGAAAGCATGCGAGCCTGCGATACCGCCTGCAGACCCAATTCAGTCAAACCGGCCAACCATTCCCTTAACATGGCTTTGGTCACCACGGTCGGATCCCCGGCTTCCGAACCATAAACCCCTTGGAGCCAAACGGCTAATTGATAGATATCCCGCAGATAGGCCTCGAGCGTTAAGGGTGCCAAGGACTTCTCCAGTCCCAACCAGGCCCGGTAACCTTTGAGCTGCAACGACCACAAAGGGCCCAGTTCGACCCACCGTCGATCCTGGCGTTGCATAAATCCGGCCGAAAGACCCCTTTTCATCGTCTACCTTTGAACCTATGAAGGTAGTCCATGCATGGATTCTGAACGGTCCCAACCTCAACCTTTTGGGGGTACGCGAGCCGGACATCTACGGGACCCAAACCATGGACCAAATACTGGACCGGATTCGCTTGGAGTACCCTTTGGACCGCTTGGATTATTTTCAAACCAATCACGAAGGCGAACTTATCCAAAAAATTCAGGAATGGGTACCCGTCCTTTCGACGACCTCGGATCTGGACCTGCCCGACTTTGTCCTCTTGAATGCGGGGGGTTGGACCCATACTTCGGTGGCCTTGGCCGATGCTGTTGCGATGCTGCGCATTCCTGTTTTCGAAGTCCACCTGAGCCATCCGCCCTCCAGAGAATCGTTTCGGGGAACTTCCCCCCTCTCGGTTTATTGCAAAGGAACGGTCAGCGGATTTGGCCCCGAGTCCTACCGACTCGCTTACGCCGGCGCCCGTTCGCGTTGCCTCCGTTGAGACCTTTGCGGTCACCCTGGATTTCTGGAACCTCCTGAATCTCTTGGACCTCCTGGAGCTTCTTTGACCAACAACAGGTCGGCAAAGGCTCGTAATCGTGCTGCCATTCGTTGCTTGCCCTCTTTGCTCAAGCCAGGATAGGTCCAAATGGACCCTAACCAGACCCCCTCCAGCTCGGCCATTCGGGGACGGGGCCAAGGGCTGTTCTGTCGAAATCGGTAAATCGTCGGCAAAGCAGCATAAAACGCCGCATGGGCCCTCAAGATCGCCCAGGTATGACGCGGTTCATTTTTCATAACAAAATAAACACCAGCCACTCCGTCCAGAACAAGTCGGGCGAAAATTTTGGGGAAACATTCCGACACGTGAAGGTTCTGGGCGAGGGTAAAAAGACTGTTTCGGAAGTTAAGATAGGTTTTGCGTGGACTGCCGTAGGCCAACGAACCACCACCCAGATGATACACCACCGATTCGGAAACCGATTGCAAGACTTTTCCACTGCGCTGTATGCGCCAACACAAATCAATTTCTTCCATGTGCGCAAAATACCGGCGATCCAGTCCCCCGCATTCCCAAAAAACCTTGGATCGAACGGCCAGGCAGGCTCCGCTCGCCCAAAAAATCCGATGCACTCCCTGGTACTGTCCCATATCTTTCTCCAAATCCTCAAAAACCCTTCCGATACAAAAAGGGTATCCCAGGGAATCCACCATCCCACCGGCCGCTCCGGCGTATTCAAAGGAATCCCGTTGGCGGTCCGAAAGAATTTTGGGTTGCAGAGCCCCCACCGAAGCATCCTGAAGAAATGCCCGGTTCAATGGTTGCAACCAATCCGCTTGGACCTCCACATCCGAATTTAACAAAACATAGACATCCGCTTCCACCCCTTGGAGTCCTTCCATATACCCACCTGTATACCCAAAATTTGATTCGAGATGGACTGTTTTGCGGTTCTCGCCCTCCATTACCCTGCTCAACCATTCCTTGGACCCATCGGTGGACGCATTATCAATGACCACCAGCGTCCAATTGGGGTATTCGGTTGCCAAAACGGATGGCAAATACCTTTGGAGATGCTCCAAACCATTCCAATTGAGGACGACAACAGCAAAATGCAAAAAATCCGTGGATTGGGCCTGGGCCTGCGATTTCATGTAGTGGGAGTTTGGGTTTTCAGGCCGTCAAGCTTCCATCGACGATGCGACCAAAGCCAATACGATGGAGCACGAAAAATTTGTTGACTCAGTCGGTCCATGTACCATTGCATCAAAAATCCCGAAGGTTCCAGTTCCCAGCCTTGGGGGGCTTCCTCCAAACGAACCCGGTACTTCCCACCCTCCAGCGGTTCGATTCCTACAAAGACAGGTCGCAGACCGTAGGCCCTGCTCAATTCTTCCGGCCCCTGATACATGAGGGTTCGCTGCCCCAAAAAGGTGCCCACGATCCATCGGCTATGGGGCGTAGGAGATTGGTCGGCACCCAAATACAAGGCTACTGGGGTGGCCAGGGAATCGTTTTCAAAGAATTGTTTGAGCCGGGGCCTGACTTCTTTGATAGGAACCGGTACGAGCCCCTGTTTTTCCCTCGAACGACGAAGCCAACGCTCGGCCCAGCGGCGACCCAAGGGTTTGTAAACAAACCAAAACTGAATTGAAGGTTCTGCGGCCAACCGCCGGGCAATCCATTCCCAATTTCCGTAATGTGAAGTCAACAAAACCAACGAACGATGATCGGCCGAAGCCTGCGCGAGTACCTCCGGATTCTCCAAATGAATTTGCTGGGCTAAACCAATCCCCGAACGCCTTAGACTACAAAACAAATCCCAAAGCAATCCTCCGAGGTATCGATAAAAACCGCGCTCAATCCCTTGCCTTTCCTGGACCGTTAGGTTCCCAAAGACTCGCAAAAGATTGTCTTGCACCACTTTTCGACGGTAACCCATCCGGTACTGCAACACAAATGCCAGCAATCGCCCCACGCCTCTTACTGGTTTCGCAAGTGATCATCCAGGTGAGATCCAAAATGACCGCGGTTCATGGATTTATCCAAGTCCTGAAAGGCGGTGGTCCTACTAAACAATTGCAGGCGCCATTGCGGGTCGGAATTTTCGCCAAAGGCATCCGAATGCAACAAGACATAATCGTTGGTGACCATATCCGGATTGTAAAACACAAAACGAACATTGCGTTGACCTTTGATTTGGTAGTACCACCACACTTCGTACGGAAAAGCCGATGGCTCGTTGTCCACCACCGTTCTGGAATTGGGCGGTCCATACTGAAGGTAAACCCGGCCTCTTTCGGTTTCGTAACCCGTGGTAATCCGAGAGGAAAACAATGAAACGGTTTTGTCCACTTCTTCTTGGTACGCCATCCAACGGGAGACCGCCCCCTGCTCCCCGCCTCCTTTCCAAAAATGGTATACAAAATTCTGCATAGAGGATCGGTCCTTGGGTTGCGCGTTCGCCAAGCGATCCAAAGTTCCCCGTTGCCTGGTATCGCATAGAGGCCTCAGTGACATGCATTGCCGGTAAATCGCGTTGCTGTCCAAACTCAACAGCCATTCCTCCCAGGCTTTGAGTGAATCTTGGGTCGCATCGCCTGGACGACCTGTGACCGCTAAGAGGCCGCTTTTGGCCCAGCCATCAAGTCGCCAACGGACCACCGATACGGTTTGTTGATCAAGCGTCGTATTCGTGCTGTCTTTGAGCTCCATGACCAAACGATAGGTGCCAGGGTCCAAATCAGCCAAAGGCCATGTGCCCAGCACGGCATGGACTTGTTTGCCAACAGGAATTCGTGAAAAGGCCTGTCGGGAGCCTACCACTTGACCGTCTTGATCCTGCAATGCGTATTGCAAAAGGTAGCGACCCGCTATGGTTGAGTCCAGGTGAACCTCGGTATAAAAAGCCATGGTATCCAACGTCTTACGATAAGGCAAATCCGGTCGGGCCATTAAAAAAAAACCATGACGATTCCACCGGGAGGCCTCCGAAGAACGGTACCATGCATGCAACAAAATCGGAGCACTGAGGCTGGGTCCGGTGGTCGGGGTGTCAACCACCAGTTCCTTGGACAAAACCGCGCGGTCCAAGGTATCCCAGAGGCTGACTGCACGGATTTCCAAACCGTATCGACCGGGAGGCAAATAAAAACGTCGCAGATCCGCCCAGTCTCCCGAGATCATTGGGCTCGAAGTGTCGGATACCGTCGTTGCGTTTTTTCGTAACACATATTTATCGAAGGCGCGGATTCCGTCTTTGTGATAGACCATGATTTCTATCCGGATGCCCGTGCTTACGTACGAATCAACCGGAGAGGATGAGGGACGCAGGTAAAGGGTCAAATCCACATACGGACCGGAAAGCGGATGTCGCCAAATGCTAGGAACGCAGGCCAAATCCATGGCCTGCAGCACAGCCACGCTTTGGAAACAGAGCAGCAGGAGCAGCCGTAGTTTAGCGGGACGAAGATTAGCAGCCATAAGAACCGGAAGATTTTGGAGTCAAACGAAGCATGGAACCTGGTGGAGGGACCCCCTCTGCCCTTGCATTGCTGGCCGGAAGGGTCCTGGGTAGCAAAACTAATGCATTTGGAGGAGGTCTGCTTTGACCCGGAAACTCCCTTTGTCAAGGCGAGCGGCATGAACAGGTACCGGCTCTTGGACCCCATGGGCTCCCTTCTAATGACGCTACCCATCGATGGCGGACGGAGCCACCACCAAAACCTGGGCAGCGTTCGATTGGTTCAACCTGTGCATTGGTCCACTTTGCATTGGAAACGCCTTGTCAACACCTACCGAAGGGCCCCTTACTTTGACTATTGGGCCGATGACCTCGAAAAAATCATTCGACAGCCGGATTCCTTGCTATTTGATTACAACCTACGCATTTTGGATTACCTCATGACCAAGTTGCGGCATCCCCTCAAAATTCACGTCGTCTCCCTGGACCAACCAACAAGTCTTCTCAAGAAAGCATGGCCGCCTTTGGGGCCTTATTACCAACACTTTGAGGAACGTCTTGGGTTTGTGCCTGGTTTGAGTGTTTTGGACCTTATTCTACAATGCGGTCCCAACGAAGCCAAGGCCCACCTTCTTGAACGGAGAAACGAACCTTGAACCTAATTTTGCTGTATGCCCTGCCACTCCCAACCGAGTTCAGCTACCCTCCCGAGGGTAGTCCGAATGACCCTTTTTTGTGCCCTCCTAGCCTGGGTCCTGGCCCATCCGGCTTTGGCCCAATTTGAAGAAAAAAGCGTACAGGTCGGCCAAATGGGGCTACACCTTACCAACGCGGGGACTGTTGGCAGACCCAATGTTCGAAACGAACCTCAGGGCCTACCCTCGATGGAATATCCTTTGAATTCAGGGGTAGAACATCTCTTCGAGGCTGGCCTTTGGCTGGGTGCATACCGCGGCGGGCAGTTGTCCGTCTCCACAGGATCGCTGGATGATGCATCAGGCTATGCGGCCGGCAAGGCCGGTTTTGAATTTAGCCCCTTGCCCGGTTGGCCCGTTCTTGAAAAGTCCAGCCTGCCAGGAAATCCCAACTATTCCTTATCGGCCTTGGCACACCAGGAATTCGAATTGCATTTTACCGATTCATTGACCTATGTTCCCGGTTCAGGTCAACCCATTGCCAATCATTTGTTACCGCTCAATGCAAGGGTTCAATTGAACAGCCTCGCCTGGAATTTTCCCTTTGCCGATTTTTTTACGGTTCTAAGGTATCGGATCACCAACCTGGGCCCCTTGCCTTGGGACTCCTTGTTCATCGGCATGTGGAGCGATTTGGTGGTTCGAAATGTCAATGTCACCAACGACCGAGGCAGTGCCTTTTTTAACAAAGGATCGGTGGGCGCCGAAGATTCGATGCAGGCCATCTATGCCTTTCATGTGACAGGTGACGATGCGGGCTTCGCAAATTCTTACGGAGCAATTCAATACCTTGGAGCCGAATTGGGAGGAACCTTTTATCACCCCGTATCGCCTTCCAGTCCTGGATTCAGAGTTAACCCCAACTATTGGATTTACAACCAGGCAGCCCCCACCTCCGATTTGCAGCGCTACGACCGATTGCGCAACCGAGGAAATTTTGGTCCAAGCGCGAACCTCAATGTCCCTGGTAACCGGGTTCAACTCTTGGGGGCTGGACCTTTTGCCCGAATCGATAGCGGCCAAAGCGTGGATTATTACGTAGCCTTTGTGTGTGCCCCTCGCCGACCCGATCAGGTTCCAGATTCCTACGCATCCAGAACCGACCTTCGCAACAACCTGGGCTGGGCCCAGCGCACCTTCCTGGGCGAAGACACCAATGCCAACGGTGTTTTGGATAACGGAGAGGACATTAACAGCAACGGCACCTTGGATCGCTTTGTATTACCAGAGCCACCTACCCAGCCAAAAATGCGAGCTGAGTTTAGCGAAGAAGGCCTGGACCTCTATTGGGACAACGGGGCGGAGGCCTCCATCGATCCCATCACCAAAGCCAAAGACTTTGAAGGATATCGTTTGTACCTAAGCAAGCCCGGTGATGATCGATACCCCGATGCCACGGCTAGAATGAATTTGATTGCTCAATGGGATTCGGCCGGGAATGGCATCGGATACAACAACGGTTTTGATGAGGTACGATTGACCAATCCAGTTCAATTTGACGACGACTCGGTGATCTACCGTTACAAGTACCGAGTGGGTCGTCTCTTGCCTGGTTGGCAGTACCTCTGTGCCCTCACGGCCTTGGATGAAGGAAACCCGGCCGTCGGTTTAGAGCCCCTTGAGAGCTCCCGAAGCAGTTCTTTGAGGAGGCTATTCCCTGGCACAACCGGCCAAAACGACCCCGCCACGCCTCTGGATATCGGGGTTTACCCCAACCCTTACCGGTTAGCAGCGGCCTGGGATGGCAGCAACGCCCGATCCAGAAAACTTGTTTTCTACAACTTACCGCCCCGTTGCCAAATCAAAATCTTTACCCTATCAGGGGATCCGGTGGCTCTGTTAGAGCACCATACGGACCGTGATTTTAACGGAAGCCAAGCCCAGTGGTTTGCAGAATATGCCGGCAATCCCGACCAGGTGGTCATGGCCGGAGGAGAACATGCTTGGGATATCCTATCCGACAGCAAACAAAGTATACAGGCGGGAATCTACCTTTTTAGCGTTCAGGATTTGGAAACCGACCGGGTCTTTAACGGCAAGTTCGTCGTCCTTCGTTAGGACATGCTCGTTTCGGTTGCATCGGGCTCTGCCTCGCTATCGGCGCTACGACGATCCATGACAGCCATCTCGAGGGCTACCACTTCGGTGTAGGTTCGACGGGCGCCTTCCTTGTCGTTGTATGAACGGGTGTTAAGGCGACCGTCCAACACCACTTCGGAACCCTTGTGGAGGAGCCTCTCGCAGATTTCGGCCAACTTACCCCAGGCCACCACTTGATGCCATTGGGTTTCGGCGATTTTCTCGCCTTGATCGCCCACATAGTATTCGTTGGTTGCCAAGCTGAAGCGAGCCATTTTGCGACCGTTGCTGATTTCCCGGTATTCGGGATCACGGCCTAGATTACCGATGAGACGGACTTGATTACGGATGTTTCCCATGATTTTGGATTTAAAAGGTGAAGGTTGATAGAACGAAAACAAAGTTCGATTGCCCTGAAACGAGTACCCGTAGGTTTGCGCTTATCAACCTTTATGAACCAACGAACTTGCCTTCAATGCGGAGCAGCTCTGCAGGGGCGAAGCGACAAAAAATTCTGCGATGATTATTGCCGCAACATTCATTACCACCGTCAAACCGGGAACGGCCTTCGGCAGGTGCTCAATATCCAGAAAATGTTACGAAAAAATCGAAAGATCTTGGAGGAATGCCTGCGATTGTCCGAAGCAGGTAAACTCATAAGCAAAGCCTCTCTGGAGGATCGAGGTTACCGATTCAAATACCATACCCATACCGAATTACTCCGCGAAAAAACACCTACGTATTGTTGCTTTGATATGGGTTACCGCAGCGTGGGTACCAAGATCGAAATCGTCCGGGTTCGACTGCCCGAGTAGCGAGGGCCAATACGGCCCCATTATCGCGAAGGGTGGATGATGGGATTCGAACCCACGACCCTCAGAACCACAATCTGATGCTCTAACCTACTGAGCTACAACCACCGTAATCCAGAACGGCCCCCAAGGGGCCTTAACCGGAAGGAGGCCAAAGATAAGACCGGTACCGATTCAAAAAATACCCCCCCACACCAGCTGCATTAAGAACCAAGACCAAGGACCACCCCAAGGCCACCACTTCAACACCGCCAGCATCCATCGCGAAGGCCAAGCCCAGCAGGGTCAACAGGGCTGAACCCAACGAGGAAAAAAAGGAAACCCGCACCATTCCCAGGGCCGTAAAATGATGAATCAAGACATTGCTCCAGGCCAAGGCAAGGATACCCGGAGCCATAGGCCACCACCAGCTCGTCAAGGACGCATATTCATGTCCCAACAGGGCCTGCAACCAGGTTGTCGGCGCCAAGAGCAGGACCAAAACAGCCGGCACCGTCCAAGCCAATGCTTGTTTGGCCCAGGTCCAGGACTGTTGCACTTGGGAATGGGTCGGTTCTCCACGATGGGAACTCAATCGCGAGAGCAAGACCGTCGAATACGATTGGGTAATCAGCCACAAGGTTTCGGCTGCCACCACGGCCACCGAATAAACACCCAAGGTGGCTTCGCCCCATCCAACCAAAAGGACTCCGTACTGAAGCCGATAGACCATGAATTGAGCCAGGTTGGCCGAGGCCGTCCAACGATTTTTGGACCACAAAAGACCCAAGAGTGCCCGCGAGTTCCGAATTTCTACCTCAGAACTCAAGCATGCATCGCTGTTGGATCCGGCCATAGCCCTGGATTGGAGGGCGACCAAGGCCGTTACCAAAACCAAGGATGCGACCAGAACCCCAAGGTAAAGTCCGACGCTTGGAGAACAATCCAAAATGTAGCAAAGTCCCAACCCCAAGGCCGGGAAAACCGTGGTGGCGGTACCCGCCCATCGATCAAGGTCCAATCGACCGTTACCCAAAGCCAATGCTCGTTGTCCAGCCAACCAAGCCTGCAAGAAAGCCGACGACACAAGTCCCAGGCTCCACAAAAAGGCATCCTCAAAGCTCCCCCTCAAACCGCCTGCTGTACCCACGGCTAGGCTAAGCAAAGCCCCGCCTAAAGCAAAAACAAAAAGCCATCGGACCAAGCCTTCGCGTTGGGCCCTTGATGCGGCGTACAAGATCCCAGAACCGGCCCCGAAACCACTCAACAAAACCGCCAAGTGAACCAACGAATTCAAAAGGGACGTTTGGCCTCTCAAAACGGGCCCCATCCAAGCAGCTGTCAGCCACAGCGTGACCACCGAACCCAAGGTTTGACCAACCCGAAATAGCAAGGTAAGAGAAATCGCTTTCATGGTTTCCATGCATCAATCCAGGATAACATCGCTTGCCCAGCCTCGTGGTTGCGGTAGGGTTTCAATCGCTCTTGGACCAACCGAACGGCTTGGGGGGAATTCCACGGATGTGGATTCGATGCAGCTGCTTCTTGCAAGGCCAGGGACCAGGTTAAAGGTTGATCATCCGGCAAAGAAACCAACCCGTCCAGTCCTTGATAAAAAGACCGAAGTGGAGGGTACGAAGTCCATACAGAACAGCCATTTAGCAAGGCTTCGCCGGCCAAAATCGAAAAGGTTTCACGATGACTGCTCAGCAAAAGCGCGCGGGATGATCTCAGCTGATAACACAATTCGGTTGGACTCAATATTCCCAACCATTCCAACCCTTTTACCGAGGCATAGCGAGCCTTGGATTCTTGGGAGTATTCTCCAGCCACCCGAAGAAGGTACCCCTGATCGGATAAACCACTTAGGGCCCAAGCCCCAAAGAGCAGAGCGGGGTTTTTGACCGGAGCCAAATCCGAAACATGCAAGAAAACCCGTGGATCCCGCCAAGGCTCCGATCCAGATGTCACGCCTCCAGCGGCCCCTTGCCCGGCGGCTAAATCCACGGCGGGCGGTGTCCAATGAACCTCTTCGATCACATTGGGCAAGGTCGATACCCGGAGACCGGAACAAAATTGCATGAGGGCATCGGCCAGCCAAGGCGAAACCGCTGCTACCGAACGCGCATGACGCAAAGACAAACGAACCAACCACTTAGGAATAGGTTTCAAGGGCGGTTCCTTCTCCAAGTAACCCGACCAATGCTCCATAACACCGTAAGGACGACCCAGTAGGAGGGCCACCACGGCCGCCTTCCAAGCCACTTGCGCGACCACCACCGTTGGCCTCTCGCCATGATGCCGGCGATAAGCTCGTAACAAACGTATCCAGGCCCAACACTGATCGATCAAGGAGAACAATCCTCCACGACCGTCTCTGTAACCTAGCAGCCAATGGCGAAGGCCCTCTGCTTGGGTCGTCCGGTCCGGTACGTCGGGTACCTCACCAAGAATTTGAACCCTTCCACCCGTCCAGGCCCTGGGCTGCACGGCCATCACATCCACCGTGACGGAACGCCCGGAACGTCGGTAAGCCTGCGCCAAAGCTTCTGCTTGCCGAATCGCAAAGATCCCGTTCCCGCTGCGTCCGTTCATTGGATACCAGCTCGCCAAAAAAAGCACTTTCATCGAATCCTTCAAATTTAGAACCTTGGGGGTATTTTTGACCAAAGCGGCGACCCTTGACCGCCATCCATCACCCATGCGCCTTTACCCCCTTTCTGCCGGCTTCTGGAGTCTGCTCTTGGTCCTGGGTTTCACGGTCTCCCAAGCCCAGAATTCTGGGGGCACCATGGATGGAGGGGGTTCTTTTGAAATCATCGAATCCGGGGAGGGCCGCATGGATCAAGGTCCGCAAGGCAGCACCAAAACATTGAGTGGGGGCGTTGTTCTACGCTACCGCGATTGGCTCCTGCGTTGCCGTGAGGTGGTCCTGTTGGACCAAGACCAAATCGCACGAGCCACGGGCAAAGTGGTCCTTCAAGGAAAAGGAGGGCTACGGATTCAATCCGAACGCCTGCTTTGGAATACGACCAACAAAGTGGCGTTTTTTGAGGAAGACGTTCGTTGCAAACAAGGAGACTGGTCCTTGGAGACCCCGTCCTTGCGTCTGTCCACCGAGAGCTCCGAAGCGGTCTATGAACTGGGGGGCGTTTTGCGCCAAGGGGCCCTGAGGATCGAAAGCCGTTACGGCTTTGGCGACCTGAACCGCAAAGATTACCATTTCAAAAAACAAGTCGTGATTCGTCACCCCGAACTGGATCTACAAACCGAGGCCTGTCGCTACCTGGCCCTGCCCGACTGCCTGGTCCTGGAAGCCCCGTCCCGTATGGTGGGTCTTCAAGGAAGCATGCAAGGCGATCGGGGAACCTACTTATTAAAATCCAAAAAAGTTCTTCTCTACCGTGTTCCAACCGCGGGCGATTCCCTTGCCCCGCCGACCCTGGCTTTGCTCCAAAATCGATACCTCGTAGCCGGCGATACCCTTCAACTGGACCAGAAATTCGGAGCCTACCGGGCCTTGGGCCAAGCCCAATGGTTGGACCTTCAACGAAAAATCACCCTGCAAGGCGATTTGCTGTGGCTTGATTCGGCACGAAATATCCCGTCAATGCCCACCGTTCCCCGAAAAAGCGTGGGTCGCCAAGGGATTTGGGCTTTGGGGCGGGTTCGGCTTCTGGATGAATCGGTCCAACCCACCATGGAGTGGATCACCGAAAGTTTGGCCGGGTGGATGCCGACCCCCACCGATTCTTTGATCCTTTGGACCAACGATACCTCCTTGCTAGCCCACGGGAATTGGTTGTTTCGAAGTGCAACCCTGTTTTTGGACCGGCAAAGCCAAACCCTGCAGGCCAAAGGCTCCATCCTGGCCTGGCAAGGCCCTCAACAACTGGAATCCACCGGCCTGCTGTGGAAAAACATGGGGGACAGCCTAAGCTCCTTGGACTTTGAG
>JAIXRA010000008.1 GCA_027485465.1 Bacteroidota bacterium
ATCACCACCGGTTACAACGACCTTAACGACGGCCAAGCCATCACCCTGCCATGAGCTCATTCAAAGAATTCAAGCCCACCAGTTGGGCCATTGATAACCGAATCACGGTTTTCATTCTAACAGTAATTATAACGCTGGCCGGACTTTCGGTTTACAATTCGATACCCAAGGAACAATTCCCTGAGGTGGTGGTTCCCACCTTTTTTGTGACCACGGTGTACCCGGGCACATCGCCCGCGGACATGGAAAACCTGGTCACCAGGCCCTTGGAAAAGCAACTGGGGACCCTGTCCGGCGTCAAAAAAATGACCAGCAATTCCCAACAGGACTTTGCGAATGTCGTGGTTGAATTTGGCACCGATGTTTCGGTTTCTGCCGCCAAACAAAAAGTCAAGGATGCGGTGGACAAAGCCCGCACCGACTTGCCCAAAGACCTGCCCCAAGATCCCCGCGTCATGGAATTGGACATTTCGGAGGTTCCCATTCTTTTTGTGAATATTTCGGGACCTTTTGACCTGGATCGACTCAAAAAATACGCCACCGATCTTAAAGACAAAATCGAGGACGTCAAGGGCATCAACCGGGTCGATATGGTCGGCGCCTTGGACCGTGAAATTCAGGTCGATGTAGACATGTTCAAATTGCAGGCCGCCAAAATGACCATGGATGATATCGAGCGGACCATACGCTTTGAAAACATGACCATGTCAGGTGGTAACATCAACACCGGAGACAAGCAACGAAGCATACGGATTCTTGGTGAATTCCAGTCGGTTAGCGAGCTGGGCAACCTGGTTGTGACCTCCATGAACGGGTCGTCGGTCTTCCTCAAAGACATCGCGAAAGTAACCGACGGTTACAAAGACAAACAAAGCTATGCCCGCCTTAACGGACAGAAAGTTATAACGCTCAATGTTATCAAACGCTCCGGTGAAAACCTCATTCAGGCATCCGATGATATCAACGCCTTGATTTCAGAGGCCAAATCCATCCTGCCAAGCGACCTCAAGATCACAATTTCCGGGGATCAAAGCCGTGTTACGCGGACCACCGTGAACGACTTGACCAATTCCATCATTATTGGCTTTGTCTTGGTCACCCTGGTTCTGATGTTCTTTATGGGAACCACCAACGCCATGTTTGTGGGACTTTCTGTTCCGGTTTCGTCGTTCTTGGCCTTTATGTTCATGCCCAGCCTGGGCTTCACCATGAACATGATCGTACTCTTTGCGTTGTTGATGGCCTTGGGTGTTATCGTCGATGATGCCATTGTGGTCATCGAAAACACCCACCGACTCTTTGATCGGGGCCGAAGAAACATTGTTACGGCTGCCAAAATGGCCGCAGGCGAAGTCTTTATGCCGGTCCTTGCCGGGACCCTAACCACCGTAGCCCCCTTTATGCCTTTGGCTTTCTGGGATGGCATCGTGGGCAAATTCATGTTTTTTCTGCCCGTGACCCTGATTTTGACCCTGATGTCCTCCTTGCTGGTGGCCTACATCATTAATCCGGTCTTTGCCGTTCAGTTTATGAAACCGGAGCCGGAAACGCCCGAAGAAATTCAAACCCAGAAAACACGATCACGCCGTAGTCTTCTAATAGCCTCGGCCATCTTCGCTGTATTGGGCATCATCCTGCACCTGGCCGGCTCCACAGGTCTTGCGAATTTTGTTTTATTCATCGTTCCGTTGTTATGGATTAACCGAATCGTCCTTGGTCCGATGATTGAAAGGTTTCAGAATCATACCTGGCCCTCGGTCCAAGACAAATACGAGCAACTTCTTCGATGGTGCCTGCAAGGCCGGCGTCCGGCTTATATGATGCTGGGAACGGCTGGATTGCTTGTGCTCAGCTTTGTACTGACCGGCCTTTCGGTGAACAGCGGTCGTGTCAAAATCGCTTTCTTTCCGACCGGAGAGCCCAATTTTGTCTATGTTTATTTGAATACCCCCATTGGAACACGGGCCGAGGTCACCGATTCCTTGACGCAACTGGTCGAAACCAAAGTCATGGATGTTTTGGGGCCCCGCAATCCTTTGGTTGAATCGGTGGTGACCAATGTTGCCATCGGCGCTGGGGATCCCATGGATCGGGACCAATCGGTTGCCCCCCACAAAGGCAAAGTCACCGTGGCCTTTATCGCCTTTGGAGATCGCGACGGCATGCGAACCTTGCCCTTGCTGGACTCGATCCGTGCCCGCATTAAGGGCATTCCCGGTGTCGAAATCGCGGTGGACCAGGAACGTGGCGGACCCCCAACCGGTAAACCCATCAACATCGAAGTCACCGGGCAGGATTTCAAAGTCCTGGGTCAGAACGCACAGGCTCTCAAAACCTACCTGGATTCCTGCAATATCGCCGGGGTGGAGGAACTCAAGATTGACTTGGAACGGAGCAAGCCAGAGTTATTGGTCCGCATTGACCGCGAAAGAGCCCAACGCGAAGGGGTCAGCACCGCCCAAATTGGCTCGGAAATTCGTTCAGCCGTTTTCGGCAAAGAAGCTAGCAAGTTCAGGAGCAACAACGACGAAATCCCTATCCAACTACGCTATTCACGGGTTGACCGCGAGGACTTGAACCGTTTGCTGAACGCCCGTATCACCTTCCGTGACATGAATGCCGGCGGGGCGGTCCGTCAATTACCGGTATCGGCTGTTTCCAACATCGAATACACCTCCTCGTTGGGAAGCATCAAACGCAAAAACGAAAAAAGGGTCGTAACTCTCAGCTCCAATGTCCTCAGTGGTTTTACCCCGAACCAAGTGGTGGCCTCCATTAACGAGGCGCTCAAGGGTTTTGAGGCCACCGAAGGCACCGGAATCCGCATGACCGGGGAGCAAGAGGAGCAAGCCGAAGCCGGAAGCTTTCTTTCCAATGCGCTCATGATTTCTGTAGGCTTGATTTTCATGATCTTGATGTTTCAGTTCAATTCCATGAACCGAACCCTTATGATCTTATCCGAAATATTGTTTTCCATTATTGGTGTTCTTTTGGGATATGTTATAACAGGCATGACCATGTCCATTATCATGACCGGTATCGGGATTGTGGCGCTCGCAGGGATTGTAGTCAAAAACGGTATTCTTATTGTAGAATTCATCGACTTGATACGCAAGGAACAACGGATACCCCTGCGGGAAGCCATTGTACAAGCCGGGAAAATTCGTTTGGCACCGGTCTTTCTGACCGCCGCATCCACCGTCCTGGGCTTGGTGCCTTTGGCTTTGGGCCTCAACATTGATTTTCCGGGCTTGTTTGCCCGCTTTGAACCCCACCTCTACCTGGGCGG
>JAIXRA010000123.1 GCA_027485465.1 Bacteroidota bacterium
CTACCGTGTTCCAACAGCGGGCGATTCCCTTGCGTCGCCGACCCTGGCTTTGCTCCAAAATCGATACCTCGTAGCCGGCGATACCCTTCAACTGGACCAGAAATACGGAGCCTACCGGGCCTTGGGCCAAGCCCAATGGTTGGACCTTCAACGAAAAATCACCCTGCAAGGCGATTTGCTGTGGCTGGATTCGGCACGAAATCTCCCGTCAATGCCCCCGGTTCCCCGAAAAAGCGTGGGTCGCCAAGGAATTTGGGCTTTGGGGCGGGTTCGGCTTCTGGATGAATCGGTCCAACCCGCCATGGAGTGGATCACCGAAAGTTTGGCCGGGTGGATGCCGACCCCCACCGATTCATTGATCCTTTGGACCAACGATACCTCCTTGCTAGCCCACGGGAATTGGTTGTTCCGCAGTGCAACCCTGTTTTTGGACCGGCATAGCCAAACACTGCAGGCCAAAGGCTCCATCTTGGCCTGGCAAGGCCCTCAACAACTGGAATCCACCGGCCTGCTGTGGAAAAACATGGGGGACAGCCTAAGCTCCTTGGACTTTGAGGGAAGCACGGGCCTCTGCGAAAAGGCCGATACCCTCCCCTGGCCCCTTTACCACCAAGCGGCCGGCCAAAAAGCCCAGGCACGAATGACCGCCAACAGCCTACGCGATTTTGAATTAATCGGCAATACCGTCACGCTTTATTGGACCCGGGGTCCGGACAGCCTATGGTCGGCCTTGAATCGGACCGAATCGGCCCGGGCTGTTTTTGAATTTCAAGATCAACAACTAAAACGCGCGCGGTACCTTGGCGGACCTCGAGGAACCTACACGCCTCTGTCTTTGCTCCAAGAATCCCCGAAATTTTTGGCAGGGGTCCGACCCCAATTTGATCTGCAACAAATCTCCCTACGAAGCTTGGAGGAACGAAGACGAAGTTACCCCCCCGTCAAGGCCGGGGACCTGCGACCCTTGACCCGCTAAGCCGGGCGAAGCCTTCGGGTTACTTATTCAAAAAGGCCTTCGCCTTGAGCCAAGGCCGCATCCACAGCGGCGTTGCAGGATTGCCGCAAGTCCATGGCCCGATTCAGGCCTTGGTCGGCCTGCGGGTGTCGACCCTTCTCGGGACCGGCGTTGATCCTCACATTCCAATAGGCACCTTCCAACGCGGCCCTGGCGGCCAACAAGCCCACCATCGCATCGGAGCGCGATCCTGGATTTCCTTTGAGAAGAATTTGTTCTAACAACGGAACAAGTCGATTGACGGCCTCCATGGTTTCCAAGGGAACCCGTAGTGCTTGGAGATTGGCTTCATCGAGAGCCGTCTTGCGTTCAGCCTGCTGCTCAGGGCTTTGCTTGGGCAAAGCCAACGCCTTCATGACCCCCTCAAAGGCCTCGGTATCCTTGTCCACAGCCACCAACAACCCTTCTTTGGCGTCCTGAAGTTCTTCGGCCAATTGGGAAAAAAAATCCAAGTCGTTTTCCCAACCTCTTTTGTGGGCCGAAAGGTTGGCCACCATGGCCCCAAGGGCGGCACCCAGCGCTCCCATAGCGGCTGCAACGGAACCCCCACCGGGAGCGGGCGCATCGCTGGCTGTCAAATCGGCCAAATCACCCAAACGCATGCTGGCAAGACGACCTCTGGGTGCTTGCATGGCGTATTCAATAATCTTTTTTGGGGGATCAAAGGGGCCCAACTGCCGCAAGCCCAAACTTTGAACCGCCGACTCAATCAACTCGGCATCGGAAGCCCCGGCCGAACGTCCCGCTTTTTTTAGAAAATACTTGCCTGCTTTGCGCATGCTGTCCAGTGGAACCAGACCCACCAATTCGGAACCGGTGACCCGCAATCCCCGACGCTGGGCCGAATCCCAGACCGCTTCGTAGGCTTCGTGCAAATCGGTATCCGACAATCGGGTCAGATTCATGGACACCTGAGCTGTCTGGTATTCAGGAATATACCAACCCACCCCCTTAACAGACTTGCAGGTCCCGGGTTGCCGAAGGGGCTCGCCTTGGGCATCGGTCCGGATTTTTCCGGTCACCGGATGACCATCCCGCAGCACACGACCGGCTTCGCGGACGTCAAAGGCGACCGAATTAGCCAGCCGTGTTGAAACGGTGTTAAGATTCACATTGTAAGCAACCAATAAATCCCGGGCGCCTATCACCGTTGCTCCACTCAGGGGATTGAATTCGGTGGGGCCAAAATCCGGGGACCACCATTCTGTTTTCATCCGCGCTGCCAATCCTTCGTATTCGCCCGCTCGGATATCCGCCAAATTCCTCCGGTGGGGTGCGGTCGCCGAATATTCGTAGAGGTAAACCGGGATACCCAGCAATCGACCCACCCTTTCGGCCAGGACACGGGACCATTCCACGGCTTCTTCAACCGACATCCCCGCAATGGGGATCAACGGACAAACATCGGTGGCCCCCATGCGGGCGTGTTCACCGCGATGCTCTCGCATGTCGATCAACGCGGCTGCTTCGGCAATCGCCCTGTACGCCGCTTCGACCACAGCAGCCGGGGAACCTACCAGGGTCATCACCGTGCGGTTGGTCGCCTGACCAGGGTCCACATCGAGCAGACTCGTTCCTTCAACCGACCCAAAGGCCGCCGAAATTTTGTCAATCACTGTTTTTCGGCGTCCCTCCGAGAAGTTGGGAACGCATTCCATTAGGGGGGATGCCATGGTCAAATTTTGCTTAAAATTAAAAAAGGTACCCCCTCTTTTGGCCCTAATTTTAGGAGATGAAAGCCAAGTACCTTCTCTTGCTCACCTGGTTCCTCGTGTCCATAGGTGCAGCCGCCGGCCAAACCACCGGCCCCAAACCACCCATCCAACGACACCCCCTCTTGGCGGGCGGACCCATGTTGGGTCATGCAGGCCTGCGCTATGCTTCGGTTTGGGTTCAAACAACAGGGCCGGCCCAACTTTGTTTGGAATATCAATTGGAAAGCCAGGCGGAGGACAGCAGCCGAGAACCTTGGATTTCCTCGGTGGCTACCAAAAGCGGAACCCTGTGCCAAGAGGTGTCCCCCGGTCCTGCTTACACGGCGCTTTTTGAAATGGCTCAACTGCACGAAGGCGCTACCTATCGTTACCAAATATGGGCTCCTTTGGATGACCCCTCGGAATCGGAAGAAATTGAAAATTCCCGGGTTGTGGCATCCGGAACTTTCAAGACCCAACCTCATTTTGTCCATCGCTATCCTGCCCCTGATTTTACCCTGGCCATCGGATCCTGCGCCTATGTGAACGACCCGGCCTACGATCGTCCATCGGCCTCCTACGGCGGTCAATACCAGGTTTTTGAGAGCCTGGCTTCCGAGAAGCCCGATGCGATGATTTGGCTGGGAGACAATGTTTATTTCAGGGAGGGCGATTGGGAAAGTTTGTTGGGTATGATTCATCGGTACCGGCATCTTCGCTCCCTCCCGGAATTGCAACGTCTGCTGACCACCTGCCCCCATTATGCCGTTTGGGATGATCATGATTTTGGTCCCAACGACGCCACCGGTAGCTGGCCACTCAAACGCGAAAGCCTGGAAGCCTTCAAATTGTTTTGGACCAACCCATCGTACGGTATGCCGGAATTTGAAGGAATCAGCACGGCCTTTCGTATCAGGGATGTCGATGTTTTTTTGGTTGACAACCGCTATCACCGAACGCACCATGCCCTGGCAGATTCCTGCGATCGGCGTATGCTGGGGCAGGCTCAAATCAATTGGTTGGTGGAAGCCCTCAAATACAGCCGCGCACCTTTTAAACTCGTTGTCTGTGGCAGCCAAGTTCTCAACAGCGAAGCGGTGCACGAGACTTTTGCCAATTACCCCTGCGAGCAGGCCTACCTGCTGCAGCGATTGGCCGACGAAAAAATCCACAACCTGGTCTTTTTGACTGGCGACCGTCACCATTCCGAACTGGCCCAGCGGACGGTCGGTGGTGTGGTTTTTCACGAAATAACCTCCTCACCCTTGACCAGCGGTGTACACAACCAGGCCGATGAGGAGAACAATCGTTACCGGGTCCCCGGTTCTTTGGGCAAAACCCGAGGCTATGCCACCCTGCGATTCAGCGGTCCCACCAAAAAACGCAGCATGCTCATCCGATTTCACAACCAGGACGGAAAAATTTACTACGAATCCACCATCAACAGCCTGAATCCATAACACCCATGAAACGTCGCAGCACCCGACTCATTCACCCTGATACCCCGAGGCCCAAAGCCGATGGCGCGGTTAAAACACCGATCTATGCATCGTCCACCTACCTCTTTGAGAGTGCCGAAGCGGGGGCCGCCACCTTTGCTTTGCAACAAGGTCGGCCTCTCAACCACGAACCGGCACCCTACAACTACGCGCGATTGGGGCATCCCAACCTAGAAACGGTGGAAGCTCAATTGCTGGCTGTTGAAGGGGGCGAACAAGGGTTGCACGATGCCCTCGCTTTTGAAAGCGGAATGGCGGCCATTACCACCACCCTCCTTAGTCTGCTCAAACCCGGTTCTGTTTTGGTGACCACGACCCCCTTGTACGGTGGCACCCGCCAATTCATTCGCGACTTCTTGGAGCCCTGGGGAATACGAACCTACGGACTGCAGCCCGGAAGCACCGCGGAGCAAGTCCTCAAGGACCTTGACGGAGTCACTCCATCCATCCTTTATGTGGAAACCCCGGCCAATCCCACCAACCAAATCTGGAACTGGGACCATCTCAACGCTCTCAAGACTGCGTGGAGTTCCGCCGAACAGCGGGTGCTCCTCCTGGCCGATAACACCTATTTGGGACCCTGTTGGCAAAAACCCCTGGAACACGGAGCCGATTTATCTCTTTACTCGGCCACCAAATCCATGAGTGGTCACAGCGACTTGGTCTGCGGGGCCTGTGTGGGAGATGCAACGTTGATACGCGGCATTCGATCTTGGCGTAACAAATTAGGCAATACCGCCAGCCCCTTCACGTCCTGGCTCCTGTCGCGAAGTCTGGAGACCGTGGAATTGCGCATGGAGGCGACGCAACGAAATGCCCAAATCCTCGTGCCGAGGTTGAGGGAGCATTCAGGCATTCAGCGCTTGGAGTATCCCGGTTCCGGGGCCATGATATCGATTTGGCTCCGCGGACCGGAGAACCATACCAACGCATGGAAATTCTTGAATGCCCTACGCATCATCCAATTAGCCGTTTCTTTGGGAAGCAACGAAAGCTTGGCTTGCCATCCAGCGTCGACCACCCACAGCGGGGTGGATCCCATGGAGCGTAGCCAACACGGTATTGACGAGTCCTTGGTCCGCTTGTCCATCGGCATCGAAGATCCGGAGGATTTGTGGGAAGATTTGTTGAAGGGTCTGGAGGCCGCCAAGGAAGGCTAAGCAACGCAAAGGAATTCGAAGCTCCGCGAAGGAATGCTACGTTTTTCGAAGGCGAGCTGCGTACAAGACATCGGCACCCCTTGCGCTTCCATCCAAGTATCGATCCTCTTCAAGGACCGCCCCGGGATGATCTTGTAACATTTTTTGAATCAATCCTTCGTTTTCGGCGGCATAAACCGAGCAAGTTGCGTACACCATCCACCCTCCGGGTTGAAGACGACTCCAAAGCCTGCCAAAAAGGATGGCTTGTTTCTCCGCCATGGACTCCGGAGAAACCGGAGCTCCCAATTGATTCGAGGGTTGATTTCGCCAAGAACCCGAACCAGTGCAAGGGGCATCCAACAAAACTCCATCAAATCGCTCCGGAAAGGATCCCAAATCCGGGGTAAAAACCTCGGTCCAATCAACCACCGCCCGGCTGTAATTGCGCCAGCCTGCTTTTTGGAAACGACGGGATAATTCCTGCAAGGCCGATTCCCGTTCATCGGTTACAAACCATTGCAAAACCGGAAACGCTTGATGGAGCAACAAGGTCTTGCCTCCGGCACCGGCACAAGCATCCAACCAACGGCCTTGGGGCTGTGGAGGAAAGAGCTCCACCAACGCTTGACAGGACCAATCCTGCATCTCGAACCACCCGTCGGTATAGGCTGGCAAGGTGTGCAGAGCCAGACCCAAGGGAAGGGAAGCGGTTACATACGAAGAAGATGCTTGGGAATCCACGCGTTCGGGTTCGGGCCAAGAACGTTCTGTCACTTGTTCCAACAAAGCCGACCACCGCGAAGCATCGACCCGAATCCATGCTTTCCCGGCCCGGCCCTGGGCCCTGAAGAAAGACTCCTGGTTCAAACGGGGACTCACCCATTCCGCCCCCGGAAACCCCGTATGTCCCAAACGCTGGGAGGCATCCAAGAACTGATCTGCCAAACCAAGGTTGGATTTCAAGGCCAAAACCCAGGGGTGATCGTTTCCATAACGGTCCACCAAACCCTCGGCAAGGCAGCGCTCCCAGGATTCGTCCTGGAGGTAACGCTTGGCCCTCAATGCCTGGTAAACCCCGTCCGACCATTCTTTGCGGTCTCTGGAGCCCATCTGAGGGTATTTGCGGGCCGTTTCCCTTAGAAGGGATGGCAAATCAATCCCCGGTTGCAGGTGCTTTCGGTCCCATAAATTCAAAAATTCCAGGACTTGGGCCGTGCGGTTTCGCCACCGGCCGCTGTTGGCTTCTATTCCCATTCGATGGTGGCGGGGGGTTTGGATGATATATCGTAGACCACCCGGTTAATGCCACGGACTTTGTTGATGATATCGTTGGAAATTTCGGCCAAAAGCTCGTAGGGTAAATGGACCCAATCAGCCGTCATACCGTCCACGCTATGAACCGCTCTCAAAGCCAAAACCCGTTCGTAGGAGCGTTCGTCACCCATCACCCCGACCGATCGCACCGGCAACAAAATAGCACCAGCCTGCCAGATCTTGGAATACCACCCGCTGCGACGCAAATGATCCATGTAAACAGCATCGGCCTCCTGGAGTAGGGCGACGGATTCGGCATTCACCTCACCCAAAATCCGGATACCCAAACCAGGGCCGGGAAAGGGATGGCGATCCAGCAACGCATCCGGGATGTTCAAGGCACGCCCCACCTTGCGAACTTCGTCTTTGAAAAGGTTGCGCAAGGGTTCGACCAAGGAAAGTTTCATGCGCTCGGGCAGTCCGCCCACATTGTGGTGTGATTTGATGGTGGCCGATGGTCCGTGGACCGACACCGACTCGATGACATCAGGGTAAATGGTGCCTTGCCCCAAAAACGCCACCTTGGGCATGGAACCGGCCTCCTTTTCAAAACAGGCAATAAAAGCAGCTCCGATGGCCTTGCGCTTGGCTTCGGGATCCGTGAGTCCGGCCAAGACCCGGTAAAATTCATGGCGCGCATCCACCCCCCGAACCGACAATCCCAGGTCTTGGTAGGCCTGCAACACTTCTTGGAATTCGTGGAGGCGCAGCAATCCATTATCCACGAACACGCCGTGCAATCGTCCACCGATGGCTTGGTGGAGTAGGACCGCGGCGACGGTGGAATCGACCCCACCACTAATTCCCATAACAACTTCCTGATCACCCACTTGGTCTCTAATTTGCTGAACGGCCTGCCGCACAAAAGAATCGGCGGTCCAAGTGGGCTGCAAACCAGCAATCTTCAAAACGAAATTCTTGAGGACCTGAAAGCCCTCTTGGCTATGGGTCACTTCGGGGTGAAATTGAATCCCGTACAACGGACGATCTGTCCACTCAAAGGCCGCATTGGCAACCGTTTCGGTGGAAGCAATGCACCGAGCCCCGGTGGGCAATTGAACGATGGTATCGCCGTGCGACATCCAAACCTGGGATGCCTCCGACAATCCTTCGAGGAGCGGAGAACCCACCGAACCCTGGACCTGCAATACAGCCCGTCCGTATTCCCGAATGACCGAACGTGCGACCGATCCACCCCGATGGGCCGCTAGCCATTGGGCGCCGTAACAAATACCCAAAACGGGGACCCCCTCAAACCAGGAGGGCCATGGGACAGCGGGGGCCTCGGGGTCGTGGGTTGAAGATGGGCTACCCGAAAGAATGACAGCCTTCCACGGTCCCTGTTCCATAGGGCAGCGGTGGTAAGGCAAAATTTCGCAGTAGACCTCCATCTCACGGACTCGCCGAGCAATGAGCTGGGTATACTGCGAACCAAA
>JAIXRA010000107.1 GCA_027485465.1 Bacteroidota bacterium
CGTTGCCATTGGAAAGCCTGCGCATTGGTGGCACTGACGGCAATGCTCACGGGCGTGTTTCGAGGAACCGTCAAACCGGATACGGGCTGAGCCGTTATGGTGGCGGCAGCCTGAATGCTCACCGTTCCAGCAACAAACTGGGTATAAGGAATCACATCGGCATTAAAATCGGCGTATTCACAATTGCCGGCGGTGGCCAAGTCCCAACCAAGGGTCGTCGAAGGAGACGAGGAAGGAGTCCCGGTAATGCGGAATTTAACGCGGAACAGCAAACCGGAGAGGTTCACCGGGTTAAGGTCAAACCAGGCCACCCGAAACTGACGACCCAACCCTGGGAAAATACCGCAATTTGACAAAAACCCGGACGTATTTATGGAAGGATGCACATCGCTCACCATCCCCAGGCATTGCAATTGGGTGCTATCGTAGGTGATGGCCATGGAAATGGCGGCTACGCCGTTCAATTGATCCACCGATACCGGAATGGATACCGTATCCCCCGTACAACCGGCCACCGAACCAATGTTGGTAACAATGGGGGTCACCACTCGAAGGGTCGAGGCATTCGAAAAGAGGGGCGCACCGCAGGCACCGTTCACTTGGACCCGGTACACGGTGTTATCCAAAGCAGAGGTTATTCCCGTCAATTGCAAAGTAGCCGATGTGGCGCCAGCAACCCCGGAACCGTTACTTAGGTTGGTCCAGGCACTGCCGCTTTGGCGTTGCCATTGGTAGGTGGCCGCGTTGGTGGCTACGACCGCAAGGGATACCGAGCCGCCGGCCAGGGCTTGCACCGTGGGATTGGGTTGCTGGGTGAGGGCCGGAGCAACGGCTGCACCTACACCGCCGTTGGTAAAGGTTACATTGTTAATAACATTCGCCGCAGAATCGGCCAATTCACAATTACCAGCGTTTTGAAGATCCCAGGAAAGGGTTGAGTTCCCGGTAGCCCGAAAACGCATATTCAACAAAAGCCCGTTCACACTAACAGGTACCAAGTTGAACCAAGCGACCCGAACCTGTGGCTGCGTTCCCTGGGTCGTTGCATTCACGATAAGGTTGGATCCCAACGCAGGCAGTGCATTGCTAAAACCAACAAAAGTCAAGGTACCTCCGTTGTAGTTTAGGGACAAGGATATCGCACCCAAATTGTTGGCATTGAGGATGTTAATGGGAACCGAAACGGTGTCACCTCCACAGGCTTGGACATTGCCGGCTTGGACTTGAATCGTCTGAGCGTTGGCCACCTTGAGGCCACTCGTTGCCGTGATCAAAAACAGAACGAACGCAGCAAAAGCTGATGCCGTTGAACGCAAAAGGTTGGTTTTCATAGTTGTTGGTTTGGAGGGGTATCGTAGAGGATAAAAGTCGTGGGGACTATGGGCAAATGAGTGCTTAGCGACGGATTACAAGAGGCCATTGACGGGCAAAATCAGAGGGATTGTTGGTATTTCCAGAACCTGAAACAACCCCTACACGGACCAAGTAACGGCCCTCGGACCATTGTTCCACCGGCAATTCAATCCGTGTTTTTCCGGAAGGAAGGCGGTCCCGATCTTGAGACCAAACCAAACGACCCCGGCTATCGTAAACCACCACGCTCAATTGTTCGACACCTGTAGGAAAATGCAAGTCCAAGGCACTGAAATCCCCTGCAGGATT
Organism: Bacteroidota bacterium; assembly: GCA_027485465.1. Taxonomy (GTDB): domain Bacteria; phylum Bacteroidota; class Bacteroidia; order UBA7662; family UBA7662; genus SYHX01. The sequence goes on from JAIXRA010000107.1 coordinate 1,663, forward strand.
GGGGTAAAGCCCCGCCTGCCAAGAACCGGAAGCAGGGACCACTTTGGGTAGACGCAGATCGGCCATGGGGTAGGCTTCGCCGTCGGGTCCGGCCATTTCGCTCAAATCCCGGGGGACCCAAGGTGCCGCGGAGGAACCGCGGACCAAGATCTCAAAGAGGGGTTCCCCGGTCACCGGTACAACCCCCTCGACATCGCTCCAACCCAAACGAAATTCACCCCCTTGGCAAGACCAGGATAAATCACCCGGAGGCAAGGAAGAACGAACATCGAGGATTTCGAGGCCCGATGGAACGCCCGCCACCACAGACAGGGCCGAAATCGCACCCTCAAAGCCGGTGGTAACCGGAATCCACGTACCGTTCGATTCCTCGGAAGCCAAACCGTTGTATTCCATCATCAAACGAACAGGCTGGCGCAAATTGGAAGGCACATAACTAGCATTCACATCCCCGTAGATCAGGCCCTTGAAATCCAGGGTCTGGGTCTGGCCGTTTGCGGTCAAGGTTGGCGCCTCAAAAGCCCAATCCCCCACATTGAACGAGGTCACAAGATTGGAGAAGCGACGGGTAATGAGGAGGGCATCGTTGGAATTGACCGAATTGGTATTGTTAACATCCCCGGCTTTGAGTCTTATTCCTACCAGTGGCGCGGTACCCGTAAAAAACTGACGAACTCGTAGGGCATCCGTAGCGTTTACCCCGCCCCAAGGTTTGTTTGATGTCGCCCCAAGAGTGTAGTTGCCGTCGGGAAACTGACTGATTTCATAGGCACCGCTTGCGTTGGTGGTGGCAGTAGAAACCACGACCGCCAAGTTGTTGACCAAACGCACCTGGCAATTGGTCAAAACAGACTGCGCCGTATTGTCGTAACGCAGGACCCCTAAAACTTTGTTATCCTGGTAGGTTTGTTGAATACCCTGACTCAAACGGGCTTGGGTTCCCGAACCCAGTCCCAGATGGAAAGGCTGACCCAAGGTGAAGGACCATTGAACCCCCGCATTGCTCCAATCCTTGCCCGCCGTGGAGGTCCCGGACTGAGCAAAAAGCGAACCTGACAGGCCTAAACCAAAAAGCAAGAAGGCAGGCAAATACAAGGCGAATCTTCGGTGGATTTGCATAAAGGGGTGTTTTTGATAAAAGTACTAATCTTTTTTCAAAAACAAACCCCTACGAAACCCTTGTTCTGCGGCCTCCGGTCAGATAAAGGCCTGACTATCTATGATTTCGGCTTGCCTAAATCTCAATGAGCATGCGATAAGGGTCCTCCAAAAATTCTTTGACGCGGACCAAGAAACTCACCGAATCTTTGCCGTCGATCAGACGGTGGTCGTAACTGAGTGCGATGTACATGATAGGTCGGATAACCACCTGACCCTGAAGGGCGATGGGGCGCTCGACGATATTGTGCATACCAAGAATAGCGCTCTGTGGAGCGTTGATGATAGGGGTCGACAGCATCGACCCAAAAACACCCCCGTTGGTGATGGTGAAGGTGCCCCCTGCCATTTCATCAACCGACAAGGTCCCTTCCCGGGCTTTGCCGGCCAAACGAGCAATTTCCCTCTCGATTTCGTGCAGGGCCAAGTGATCGGCTCCACGAACCACGGGCACCATTAAGCCCCGCGGGGCCGATACGGCGATGCTGAGATCGACATAATCGTGGTAAACCAAATCCTCGCCATCCAACCCGGCATTAATCACCGGAAACTCGCGCAATGCCAAGCATACCGCTTTGGCGAACAAAGACATGAAACCCAAACCAACACCGTAGCGCTCTTTGAACGAGTCCTTGTAACGGGACCGCATCTCCATGAGTGGGCCCATGTTCACCTCGTTGAAGGTGGTCAACATGGCGGTTTCGTTTTTGACGGCCACCAAGCGGCGGGCTATGGTTTTGCGGAGTTGGCTCATGCGCTCTCTGCGCTGAGGACCGGAGGGACCGGAGGACCGAACGATGGGATCGGGCCGATTGGACGCCGGCGCAAGTGATGACGATCCGAGAGGAGCCGAGGAATCAGGCACTGAAGGAGCCGAGGACATCGCCAGGGCAGCAGCAGCTGGGGCGGGGGGCGCAGCGGGCGGGGCGGGGGGCGCAGCGGTCGGGGCGGGGGGCGCAGCCGCCGGAGCAGCAGCAGCGGAAGCGACGGGTGCAGCCGGCGCGTCAGATGCAGGTCCCCCTTCAGCCGCATCGGTCTGGATGCGAGCCACCAAGGCACCCACCGCCACCGTGGTTCCTTCAGGGATGAGAATTTCGAGGATCCCTGCTTGCTCGGCGTTTACTTCCATGGTCGCCTTGTCGGTCTCCAATTCGCATAACATATCATCCATTCGAACGGACTCTCCGTTCTTTTTGAACCACTTTCCAATCACCACTTCGGTGATGGATTCTCCAACCGCGGGTATTACAACATCAAGGGTCGCCATGAGAATGTTTTTGAATTTTGGGGCCTAAAATCAGAGAGGAAATAATGGAGTTAACTAAAGTGTAAATGCTTGAACAACAATGTTTTGTTGTTCTTTTTCGTGAACCTTGGCATAACCCGTTGCGGGTGATGCACTGGACTTCCTGGATATCAGTTTGAGGTTACGGTTTTGTTCGAATCGTAACATATAGGTCCAGGCCCCCATGTTCTTGGGCTCTTCCTGAACCCAATAATACTCGGCCTTGGGATAACGCAGGTACAAGGCGTCCAGCTGGGGCTCGGGCATCGGATACAATTGTTCGAAACGGACCAAAGCAACATCCTTTCGTTTGTTTTCTCGGCGATAGGCTAACAAATCGTAATATATTTTTCCGGTGCAAAAAACAACCCGTAACACTTTGCGCGGATCGGCCTCGGCGTCGTCGATAATTTCCCTAAAACCTCCGGTCGTCAATTCATCCAACCCAGATACACAGGACGGATGCCGTAACAATCCCTTGGGCGTCATCACGATCAATGGTTTGCGGAATTCCCACGCTTGTTGCCTGCGTATCAAATGAAAGAAATTAGCTGGACTCGTACAATTGGCCACCACCATGTTCATTTCGGCTGCCAATTGCAAAAAGCGTTCAGGGCGGGCACTGGAATGCTCGGGACCCTGGCCTTCGTAACCATGGGGCAACAAAAGAACCAAACCGTTCATGCGCCGCCACTTGGATTCGCCGCTGCTTAGAAATTGGTCAATGACGGTTTGGGCACCGTTCGAAAAATCTCCGAACTGGGCTTCCCAAACCACCAAGGCATTGGGGGAGGCCATCGAATAACCGTACTCAAAACCCAGAACGGCGTATTCGGATAAGAGGGAATTGTAAATAGAAAATGGACCTTGGGCCTCAATCGGGAGATGGTTCAAAAAAACATGCAAGCGATTGTCCTTTTCATCTCTGGCAGCGGCATGACGATGCGAAAAGGTACCCCTCACCACATCCTGTCCAGAAATTCGAACTTTGCGGCCGTCGGATAGCAAACTACCGTAGGCCAGCAACTCGGCCAAGGCCCAATTAATCTGACCTTGTTGGTAAGATTCCCGGCGCTCATCCATGAGTTTTTGGACTTTGCGAAGAACCTGGAAATCGTTGGGAACGGTCGTAAGTGCCTCCAGGACTGCGTCCAGCTTGGAACGCTCCACCCCGGTGGCGGGGGATTGGTTAAAATCTTCGTAAGTCGCCTTGCGCATCACGGCCCATTGTTGTTCCAAAGGCTGCAAGGCATAGGGCACGGCGTTTTGTTTGACCTTGTTCAAGCGATCTTGAAGCATGGATTTGAAGCTGTTCTCCATTTCAACCGCCAGATCAGCAGTCACCTGACCGCTCTGTTCCAACCGGGTCGAATAGACTTTGCGAGGATCCGGGTGGTTCTCAATCAAACCATAAAGGGTGGGTTGGGTAAACTTGGGCTCATCGGATTCGTTGTGCCCATGCCTTCTGTAACACAACATATCCACATAGAAGTCTCGACCAAACTGCTGCCTGAAGGCAACGGCCATTTCGACCGCAAAAACAACTGCTTCGGCATCATCCCCGTTCACGTGAAGGACAGGACAGCCCAAACCCAAAGCCACCGAGGTACAATAGTCCGAGGAACGGGCATCATCAAAATCGGTGGTAAAACCGATTTGGTTGTTGATCACAAAATGCAGGGTTCCACCGGTTTGATACCCCTTGAGCCTGGACATTTGGGCCACTTCCGAAGCCACGCCTTGACCGGCCAGGGCCGCATCACCGTGAATAAGAATCGGAAGGATTCGACGATAGTCTTTGGCATAAAGCATATCGCATTTGGCTCTTACAAATCCTTGAAGTACAGGATCTACAGCCTCCAAGTGCGATGGATTGGGCACTAAATCCAAATGCACCGTACGACCCTCCTCCAGATTCACCTGGGAGGCAAAGCCCAAATGGTATTTGACATCTCCGTCTCCAAAGCTGAGGTCTGGATCCTTGATGCCTTCAAATTCATTAAAAATATACTCGTAGGTTTTGCCGAGGGTGTTGGCGAGGACATTGAGGCGCCCTCGGTGGGCCATGCCGACTGCAACGGCTTCAATGCCCAATTCGGATCCACGCCGTATAATGGCGTCCAAGGCGGGAATGGTATTCTCCCCACCTTCGAGAGAAAAGCGCTTTTGCCCAACAAATTTCTTGTGCAAAAAATTTTCGAAAACAACGGCTTCGTTTAACTTTTGGAGAATACGCTTCTTTTTGTCCAAATCAAAGCCGTAATCGGGGGAACGGTTCTCGAAATAATCCCGGCACCAGTCCCGAATTTCTCTCTCGCGGATGTGTTGAAATTCAAAGCCGAGGCTACCCCCGTAACAGGCCTGCATATCTTCCAGGGCTTGTCCCAGGGTTTTGCCTCCGGTAGCGGCAAAAACGCGGGGCAGGTCTTCCTGGCCTAAGCCAAATAGCGCCGGATCCAACCCAGGGTTCCGGTCTTTGCGGGGGCGGATGGGGTTGGTTTGGGCAACGAGGTGAGCCCGATTCCGGTAGGCTTCCAGCAAGAGCGCGGCTTGAATTTCTTTGACAACTTCTTGGGAGGAGCCTCGTCTTGGGGCTCCTTCAACTTGGGCAAAATCAAAGCCCTCAAAAAAACGGGCCCATTCCAAATCCACCGAGGCCGGATCGTTGTTGTACTGTTGGTACAAGCCTTCGATAGCTACGGCATCGGAAGCGGTCAAAAACGAAAACTGATGCATGGAAACCTTGAAATTGGGTGTTACAAATAGACAACCTGAAAGAACAAAGCAAAATTATACCATCTTAAGCTGTAAATAATTGCATATGCAACAAAATTCATCAAACACTATTTTATCATCACCCTCCATTTCATCCAAAGAATCTTCCCACCCGCCGGTTGTTCTGATTGCCGGAGGCTCCGGGCTCATCGGTACAGCACTGAGCCAATACCTATTGGGCCTGGGTGCCCATGTTCGCATCCTGACTCGCTCAGTGCCCACCAAGCCAGCATGGGGGTCCAACCTAAGTTTCGTTACCTGGGACCCCCAATCTGCGGTCATGGACCCGGCTGCCCTCCGAGGCGTCACCCACGTTGTTAACCTGGCCGGCTCAGGTATTGCGGACAAGGCATGGACCTCGGCCCGCCGCAAGGATTTGCTCTTGAGTCGAACCCAAAGCGCGGATTGCCTGGCGGCCGCCCTTCAACGGGCTTCGGAACAGGGAGCTACCCCTGTTGAGCGCATTGTCACCGCCTCGGCCATCGGGTATTACGCGAATGGGGAGGCCGTGGCCACCGAACAAAGCCCGAAAGGATCTGGATTTCTCGCCGAACTGACCAGCGAATGGGAAAAACACAGCGCGCCATTGGGGACCTGGGCCCCGCTTACCACGCTGCGCATTGGTTTGGTTCTTTCGGCCCGTGGGGGCCTCCTGCGTCCCCTCCTCCCTGTCACTCAACTGGGTCTAGGTGCCTGCATTGGTTCTGGGCGACAATGGATGTCCTGGATTCACGAAAAAGACATGGTGCGTTTGATCGTGCATGCGTTGTTTGACACGGAATGGCCATCGGGCGTCTACAATGCCGTGGCACCGTTACCACGCAGGCACCTGGGCTTTATGCGCTCTTTGGCCAAGGCCCTGCACCGACCTCTCTGGATGGCCTTGCCTGGATGGCCCCTGCGATGGATTATGGGACCTCGATCGACCCTCATCCTGGAAGGGGTCTTGGCCTCCTCCCAAAAAGTACAGGACCAGGGATTTGTCTATGATTTCCCCGACTTGGACGTTGCCCTCAACGATTTGGTTGGAAAATCAGGTCTCTAATTCCCCAGAAAGGAAGGGTCCTAGCCGTTGGGTATCCGCTTCTGGATTCAAAACCCCTTTTCCTTCCATCGCAGCGGTCAATTCAGAGGCCAAAAGCGGGGCAAGCAAGACGCCTTTGGCCCCAAAACCGTTAAAAACCCAGCGGTTACCTCCCCCAGGATGGGCCCCCACATAGGGTCTTCGGTCGTGCGATGCCGGTCTTAGGCCGGCTTTGTACTCAAAATCATAGGCTCCCGATAGGTCCTCCCCCAACAATTGGACCAAACCCGCTTGCAATTTGGCCTTGCCCTGTTCGGTGGAACCAGGCGAAAAATCATGCCACTCAAAGGTGGCCCCGGCGCGGTAACGATCCCCTCCCAGGGGTTGCAAGAAAAGATCCCGTTTGATCATGACCGAAGCGGGGCCGTTAGGGAGGGTAAATTCAACCAATTCTCCCTTTGTTGGCTTTAAACGGGCCAAGAACTCGCTTCCACTGTGGGCAAAGACGCCTCGAGCATCCACCACGCTGCTCCGCTCAACCTGTTCCGCTTCGGTCCACAAGGCATCCACCCATCGACCTTGGGATTGCCAGCGTAGGCGACAAGCCTGGATATACCCTTCGACATCCAACCAACCCGCCTCGCGTACCAAACCCCAAGCCAGGACACCCCAAGTGCGTTCATAGTCATGGAGTCCGGCAGCCCCCGCCCCCTGCCAGTTGGCTTCCAACCAACGCGGGTAATTGGCAGCAGCAGCATCCCATTGAAGCTTATGCTCTTGGTGGAGGATGGGCTGTACATAGGGTCGGTGATTCAAAAAGGGTTGGCCCAGATCCCTTTCTTCGGATTCAAAAAAATCCAACATGGCGGGCAGAGCTTCTTCTACCCGCCATCCAGGGATTAAACGAAAAAAATTGATGGGATTCCACAAACCCGCCGCCACCGGGGTGGCTGCGCCGGGCCTGGTATGCTGAAAAATCTGAACCGACCAACCGCGCCTTTGCAGGGTCCTGCCAAGCACGGTGCCTGCCAACCCGGCGCCTACAACGACAACGGACCGGCTGTCCAAGGCTTAGGCCTGCTCCAGACCCGAAAAGAAAAACGCTGCTTCGATGGCTGCGTTTTCGTCGCTATCGCTCCCGTGAACGGCGTTTTCGCCAATGCTCCGGGCATAGAGTTTACGAATGGTGCCTTCGGCGGCTTGTTCGGGATTGGTCGCCCCAATCAGGGTCCGAAAATCGGCGACGGCCTGATCTTTTTCGAGGACAGCGGCCAGGACAGGTCCGGAAGACATAAAGGCGACCAACTCCCCGTAAAAAGGACGGGCGGCATGAACCGCATAAAAAGCCTCGGCTTGAGCCTGGCTTAGGCGGGTCATTTTGAGGGCCTTGAAGCGGAAACCCGCTGCCTGAATGTGGGCCAAAATTTTGCCCATATGCCCGTCAGCCATCGCGTCGGGCTTGATCATGGTGAAAGTGTTATTACTAGTCATAGCTCATTAAACGGCCGCGAAGTTAGACCTAATTCGCTTGGTTTGGAAACAAGCCGCAGCCCGGGCGCCACTACATCCGCTGCAAGCGCGCACCCAATGCGGTGAGGCGTTCATCAATACGCTCGTAGCCTCGGTCAATCTGAAAAGCGTTGTCAATGTAGCTGGTACCTTCAGCGGACAGGGCAGCAATTAACAAGGCCACCCCTGCCCGGATATCCGGTGAGGTCATTCGGATGCCTCGCAGCGGATAGGCGTGATCCAAACCAATCACCGTGGCACGGTGTGGATCGCAGAGGATGATCTGAGCGCCCATGTCAATCAACTTGTCGACGAAGAACAAGCGACTCTCAAACATTTTTTGGTGGATGAGCACCGAACCTTTGGCCTGGGTCGCCATGACCAAGATGACGCTCAACAAATCAGGCGTGAATCCGGGCCAAGGGGCATCGGCAACCGTCAAAATGGACCCATCCATAAAGTGCTCAATTTGGTAATGATCCTGGGCAGGCACCAACAAATCCTCTCCTTGAATTTGAATCTGCACCCCCATGCGCCGAAAGACCTCCGGGATGATTCCCAATTCAGCAGGGGCCGCATCGCAGATGCGGATTTGAGAGCGGGTCATGGCGGCCAAGCCCACAAAACTCCCCACCTCAATCATATCGGGCAGCAGCCGGTGTTCTGCTCCGTGTAGACGCTCCACCCCTTCGATCCGTAGAAGATTGGACCCTATGCTATCGGGATCAATACGGCCACCCATCGAATTAATCAAGCGGCATAGTTGCTGGATATAGGGCTCGCAAGCTGCGTTGTAGATCACCGTCGTGCCCTTGGCCATGCAAGCGGCCATGATCACATTGGCGGTGCCGGTCACCGAGGCCTCGTCCAAGAGGATACGAGTTCCTTGCAATCCGGAAGCCTCCACCCGGTACATCCCTTGATTCTCCAAAGGAACCAATCGTGCCCCTAATGCCTGAAGACCCGTGAAATGCGTATCGAGACGACGGCGGCCGATTTTGTCTCCCCCGGGTCGGGGCGCCATGGCCCAACCCTGTCGAGCCAACAAGGGACCCAACAACATGATGGAGCCCCTTAGGCCGGACCCCCCTTTGCGGAAAGCATCGCCTGCCAAAAAGGATGTATCCAAGTCCTTGGCTGTGAATCGCATCGAGCCACCGCCCAAATCTTCAATCTGCACCCCCAGTCCACGCAACAGGTCAATCAGATGGCGAACATCCAAAATATCCGGCAAGCGATGCAGGGTCACCGTTTCTTCGGTCAGCAAGACCGCCGCCAAGACCTGCAAGGCTTCGTTTTTGGCCCCTTGAGGAGTAATGTTACCACCCAGGGGGCAGCCCCCTTCGACGAGGAGGGTATCGCGACCATTTGGATTCATCAGGAACGAAATTTCTTTTTGAAAAAGGGTTTTTTCTTGAAAGGTTTTTTGCCGGTGCGAGCATAGTCGTTTTGGTTCGGCAAGGGGGCGAATTTGGTTTCCAAAACCGTATCCTCTGTACTAAGCGCAATGCGACCTTCGGACAATTTGAGTAAATCCGCAAAGACCACTTCGTCGTTCAAAAGGACCTTGTTCCAATTGCGGTAACTCATTTTCATGAAATTGGCGATGGCCTCGCAAAAGGATTTGCGTTCCTCGCCGGCTTCCATCACCACGGCCTTGGCAATCATCAATTCCACAAAGCGTCCGTAGTGCCGGATGCGGATGGCTTTGTTAGGATAAGGCAAGTGGGTTTCAGGGCGGAGATGCATCAAATCCCCCGGGGGAGGAAACGGTGCGTCCACATCCAAATCGTGACCGGCCATCACAAAGAGGTGATCCCAAAGTTTTTGTTGGTGATCGGCCCCATCACGGGATCCGCCGTTCAATTGGTGCATGACCTCGACCAAACTCTGAGCAGCCTTGGACCGGAGCGCCTTGTCGGAAATGGTCTGCAAATGAGCAGCCATAAGATGAATTCCCCGACCGTATTCGGGGACTTTGAGTGCGGGTCTTGCCGTATTGTATTCCATAGAGGCCGGTGAGGGTTGCCCCCCAATAAGGGAAATAAAGGTTAATCACCGGCAGGGCCGGTATCGGAAACTTTGGTTAAACGGGCAAATTTGAGCAATATCTGCTTGGTTCCGTATTGTTCAAAGGTAATGGTCGCCTTGGTATCCGGTAACCTTCCTTCGAGTTTATCAATACGCCCCTGTCCAAAACGAAAATGATTCACCAAATCGCCCTCCATCAAGGTTGAAGGATCATCCCCCACCCCCGGGTCGGGACCGAGTCCAGGGCCAGGAAGGGGGGCCGGACGGGATGGTGCCGAAGCTGGACGGGCAGCACCAGAATAGGGACGAGCGGGACCCGACCCCGGACGAGCGGGACCCGACCCCGGACGAACGGGACCCGACCCCGGACGAGCGGGACGCGATGCCGATGGGGACGCGCTTCGACTTCCGCCCCAAGGCAACGAAGCAGCGGGTGCCGGAGCCGGTGAAGCCGAGCGCAACAAAGCCGGCTGAGCCAAAAACGCCTTATCAATCTCGAACAGGAAACGACTGGGCTCTCCGTAACACAAACTACCATGACGAAAGCGGGTCAATGCATAGCTGAGCACCAAGCGTTTGCGCGCCCGGGTCAAGGCGACATAAAACAAGCGTCGCTCTTCTTCGAGGTCGGCCCGGCTATCCCGAGCCATGGCCGATGGGAACAAATCTTCTTCCATCCCAACCACAAAAACTTCCTCAAATTCCAAGCCTTTGGCCTGATGCACGGTCATCAGGCTAACAAAATCACGGTCTTCGGGATCGTTGTTCTGGTCCATGGAGGTCAGCAACGAGATATGTTGCAAAAAGGCTCCCAGACTGCGATCGTCCCCGGGAATCACTTCGTCCGATTCACAAAATTCTTCGATCGCATTGAGTAATTCCTCCACGTTTTGGACGCGGGCCAGTCCCTCTATGCTGGTATCGGCTTTGAGTTCCGTTTGCAGATTGGACTGCTTCCAAACCAATCGGGCCAAAACAATGGCGTTTTCTTTGCGGGCCGTGACCCCCCAGGATTGAACCGAAAGGGCAAAATCAACCATGCGCTTGCCGGCAGCTCCCAAGGTGGCCGTGAGCGGATGACCCTGTTCCATCGCGACCAACAGTTCCCATAGGCTCATACCCAGCCGGTCGGCTTCAAGGACCCATTTGTCCATGGATGTTTTACCGATCCCACGAGCCGGATAATTGATAACCCGGCGAAGGGCTTCTTCGTCAGCGGTGTTCACCACCAAACGTAGATAGGCTAACAAATCTTTGACTTCTTTGCGCTGATAAAAACTAACCCCCCCAATCACCCGATACGGAATGTTCTGCCTTCGCAAGGCTTCCTCAAAGGCCCGAGACTGGGCATTGGTGCGGTACAAAATCGCAAAATCCCGGTTACTCAGTTGAAAACGATGCTTGCGGGCGTGGAGCTCGGCAGCCACTTGTCGTCCTTCTTCGTTATCGCTAACACAACGGAAGACCCCAATCAATTCACCCTGGGCGTTCGCGGTCCAAAGGTCTTTGGGAATTTGCTTTTGGTTGCAGGCAATCACCGAACCCGACGCACCAACAATGGTCCCCGTGGATCGGTAATTTTGTTCCAGGCGAACCACCTGAACCTCCGGAAAGTCTTGGTGAACATTGAGAATGTTATCGATGACGGCCCCTCGGAAGGCATAGATACTTTGGGCATCATCGCCTACCAAGCATAGATTGCGATGCACCGCCGATAACAACTTGACAATGCGGTACTGAACCCGGTTGGTGTCCTGAAACTCATCAACCAAAAGGTGCTTGAATTGCATCTGGTATTGGTGGAGAATATCGGGGTGTTCGTTAAAAAGGCGAAAGGTCTGCAAAAGGAGATCGTCAAAGTCCATGGCCCCGCTTCGGTGGCAACGCTGAACATAGGCGCGGTAGAGCTCCACAAACCGTGCCCGTCCCGAAGCCCGATCCCCGGCCATCAACCCTACGTCGTTTTGGTATTCATCCGGCGTAATCAGTGCATTCTTGGCGGAAGAAATCCGAGCGTACAGGGGAGATGGTTTGTAATAAGCCTCGTCCAGGTTCATCTCACGGACCAAGGTTTTGATTAACGATTTGGTATCGTCGGTATCGTAGATACTAAAGTTGGAAGGGTAACCCAAGACTTCGGCGTGCCGACGCAAAATGCGAGCAAAGACCGAGTGAAAAGTCCCCATCCACAAGGAACGGGCCGAGGGTCCAATCAAGGCTTCGATTCTTTCGCGCATTTCCCCGGCCGCTTTGTTCGTAAAAGTCAAGGCCAGCATGCGAAAAGGATCCTCCCCCTGCCGAACCAAATGCGCCATGCGATAGGTTAGAACCCGGGTCTTGCCGGAACCAGCCCCTGCCACAATCATGACCGGACCTTCCGTGCATTCCACCGCCGACCTCTGCGCCGGGTTGAGTTCGTCCAACCAATTCACCGCACGAAGTTAATCAACAGGGCTTCCCCGTCACTGACCCGATCGTGGGCACGTGCATAAAAAGGCCTGCGCTCGCGGTAGAGCGTCTCCACGGCCCTGGGCAGGTCCAACGAACTCGTCGTGCTGAGCAAGGGACGTTCCTGGTAGGCGTCCGCCAATCGCGCTACTAGTTCGGAGATCGGTGGGTCCAGCCAAACCACCCTGCCGTGTTCAAGCATCCAGTCGATATTTCGCAGAACTGCACCCCCGCCGGTGGCTACAACCAATCGACGTTCCGCAGCAGTCTTATGCAACAAACGGGTTTCGGTGACGCGAAACGCTTCCTCCCCTTTCTCTTCAAAAAAACGAGGGATGGATATTCCTTCCCCGGCTTCAATTTGTCGGTCAAGGTCCTCAAAACGCCAACCCAAGGTTTCGGCTAACAAAGGTCCCGCCGTGGATTTTCCGGAAGCCGGCATACCAACCAGGTAAATGCGGGTCGGCTCAGCAGCCAATGGTTCCTGCTCTTCCATTCAATTTAGGCTTCCAATTGAACGCGAGGATCCAGGACCGTGTACAACCAATCCACCAGGATATTCATCAGCACAAACAACAAACCAGACCACAGAACCACCCCCATCACCACCGGTAAGTCAAAGACCATCAAGGCATCCACCGTCAACTTGCCCATACCCTGCCACCCAAAGACATACTCAACAAAAACAGCACCCGCCAACATCGAAGACAACCAGCCCGATAGGGCCGTCACCACCGGGTTCAAGGCATTGGGCCACACATGCTTCCACCATACCCGAAAGGGATGCAAGCCTTTGGCCCTGGCGGTCCGAACATAGTCCTGGGCGAGAACCTCGCTCACCGAATCTTTGGTTAGCTGGACCACCACCGAAAGGGGTCGAATGCCCAGAGTCAAAGCCGGTAACAACAGGTTTTGGGGGACCCAAACCCAGCCGTTCAAGGCATCCAATTGCTGAAGACTGCCGGTCATCGAAAGCCCGGTCCAGGGCGCTAGGAGGTATCCAAAAACATAGGCCATCAACAAGGCCACGACAAAACTTGGTGCGGCGACACCGCTCATGGCAATACCCATGATGGTGGCACGTACGCCTCGGGAAGCCGTCACAGCCGCCCACGAGCCCAGCGCAATACCCAAAACCGTCGCCAGAAGCATAGCGGCTAATGCCAAAACCAAGGTACCTAAGAAGGCCTCGCCAACCATTACCACCACTTCGCGTCGGTTTTGGTAGGAGCGGCCCAGGCTGGGTGCTTTGAAAACAGGGATAGGCACCTTGGCGCCTTCGGTCAAAACAAAATCCAACGGTGATAATCCTTTTAAAAAATGCAAGTAACGTTGACCCCAAGGGAGATCCAGGCCCAATTCACTGCGTATTTCTCGAAGCGTTTCCGGATCAGAGCGTTGACCCAGGGTCATCTGGGCCGAATCGGCGGGCAGAACATAAAACAACAGAAAAATAAGGGAGACCAAGCCCCAGAGGACCAGGACCGCGTTGAATAAACGCCCCAACAACCAACGAAGAGTCCTCGTGTTCACCTCGTTGGCCTTTAATTTAGCGAAGCGATCCGATCCGTCGGCCTAATTCATCGGGACTGGGAAGTCGACGCGCAGGAATAAGGTCTTGGACCGTGCCCTTGTTCAACAAGACAAGACCTGGATTGGAGCGCATCATGGTTTTGAGGACGGTCCCGTCCGCTTGATAAAAGGGCCAAGAGTCCGCCGCAAAACGTTTTCCAAAGGATTCAATTTCCTCACGTCCACTACCCGTCAAAATCGCAATCTTGATATCGTTACGCCTGGCCCAATCAACCAACGCCGCCACCTTGATCCAGGCATCACCCCTCGCTTTATCCAGAAAAGGCGAAACAATCAATACCGCATGTTCCGCACCCAAAAAATCACCGGTATAATCGTTGCCATTCAAATCACTTATCACAAAATCGTGAATGGGCGGCACATACCCTTTGGTCACCAACTCGGTTTGACGATCCACAAACTCGGCAGGCCTGCCATCGGCCTGCACGCTATCCCAAGGGGAATCTTGGGTTTCAAAACGACGAACGACGCCGTTGATTCGGTATTGCCAAATATCCTTGTAAACATCCCGAGGAGCGCCATCAGGGATGGCCATTCCTTCGGGCAAGTTTTTGCCCACGGCATAAGGACGAAAATCCAGCAGCGGCAAATCATTCCAAGTGTAGAAGGACAGGGCCGTGACCCCAATAGCGGTCAAACCAACCAGGCCTGTTCCAAGCATGGGGGAACCGAAGGGCCGAAGTCGTGATCTCTGGTAACACAACACTGTTATCATTGCAAGCAGGACCACGTCCTTGGAAAAACTCTGCCAAGGGGTTAATTTCATAAAATCCCCAAAACAACCGCAGTCGGTTACGACCTTGAACCAGGCCGACCAAAAGGTCAAAAAAGTAAAGAAGACCACCAAGCCTAACAACCACCAGGTAACCGCTTTGGTCTTCCATCCAACCCACAAAGCCATGCCCAAAACGACTTCCAAAACACAGATCGCAATGGCCAGGCCGGTGGCCAACGGATTCAAAAAATCCATGCCAAAAACAACAAAATACTCTTCGAGCTTATACCCAAATCCAAGGGGATCGTTGGCCTTAATAAGTCCCGAAAAAATAAAAAGTGCGCCAGTCAGAAATCTTAACAATGCGATCATAAGGATTGATTGGGTGAATGTGGGTCGCCATCGAGGCGAATCAGGGCAAATACTGCGTAATTCAAAATGTCACGGTATCCTCCTTCGACTCCTTCGCTGACCTCGGCCTGGCCTCGGTTGCTTTCGATTTGTTTGATGCGAAGGAGCTTAACCAAAACCATATCGGTTAAGGAGGTAGGGCGCATTTCTCTCCAGGCTTCACCGTAGTCGTGGTTTTTGTTGGCCAGGAGATCCCGATTGTGCGCAACCTGTTGGTCGTAATAGCCCAAAGCCTTGTCGAGGCTCAGCGCTTCCTCGGAGCATTCCCCTAATTCCAATTGAATCAAGGCCATGATGGCGTAATTTATCATCGCAACCCATTCGGGGCGAACGCCTTCACTCACGCGGTGATAGCCCTTCTGTTCAATGTTACGAATTCGACAGGCCTTTATGTAGAGCTGATCGGTGAGGGACGGTAGCCGAAAAACCCGCCATGAAGTACCATAATCTCTGGTTTTGGCCTCGAACAAGGACCGGCACTCCAGGAGCACGTTGTCAAAAGCCGTCAAGGTCTGCATGGTAGGTTTTGGGGGATAAATTTACATCACGATGAACCCTTCCACGCTTAGCCTAACTGTCAAGAATCAAATCCTGAACCTGGAGCGGCCCCGTATTTTGGGTATCCTCAACCTGACCACGGACTCATTCTACGCCCCCAGTCGGGTTGGGCTGAATACCACTGAAACCGTGGACCGGGCCGGCGCGATGCTAAGGCAAGGAGCCGATATCCTGGACCTGGGCGCTTGTTCCACCCGTCCAGGGTCCACCCAAGTGGGCCCCGTGGAGGAGGAAGAGCGCATCCAAGCCGGCCTCGAAGCCATCCTTTCCGCTTTCCCAGGGGCCTTGATCTCGGTTGATACGTACCGAGCTTCCGTGGCCGGAACGGCCATTCGTTGCGGTGCGGCTATGATCAACGATGTTTCCGGAGGTACGCTGGATCCCCAAATGCACCCTCTCATTTTGCAGCAAAAGGTCCCCTACATCCTGGGCCACCTTCGGGGCAGTCCCGAAAACATGGCGTCCATGACCCATTACCAAGATGCTCCATCCGAAGTTTTTGATTTTTTGGTCCAAAATGCGGAGGCACTGTACCAAGCGGGTGCACCCGCTCTCCTTTTGGATCCCTGCTTTGGCTTTGCCAAAAACCAAACGCAGAACTATCAAATTCTCCAGCGACTCAGCGAACTCGTGGCTTATGGTTGGCCGGTGATGGCAGGCCTATCCCGCAAATCCATGATCTACCGACCTCTGGGCCTGGACTCCTCCACCGCCTTGAATGGAACCACCGCTCTAAATACCATTGCCCTCACCCAAGGCGCTCGCCTTCTGAGGGTACACGATGTCATCGAAGCCGTGCAATGCGTCAACCTCTGGTGCCTTTTCCAAAACCGGGAAGACCTTCTCGAAATTTCTTGAGCTATTCAGCGTTCTTAGACCCTCATTCACTGCTTCTTTTTTCAACCCCGGCCGTACGAAACCATGGACACCTCGATTGGACTAAACTGGCATAACATCTTGGATTGGAGCCTTTTAGCCCTTCTCCTGGGGTTGGCCTGGCGATTGGTCCGGGGCAGTTTGATTCTTTATCTATTGTTAGGTGTACTGGTTTTTAACCTGCTTTTTCGCCTGGGGGTTTGGCTTGAATTGCCCTTGTTTACGGCCCTCTTGGGACAGTTTGTGGGATTAGGCGTCCTCGCTTTGGTGGTTGTTTTCCAACCCGAGATTCGAAATTTCCTGCTACTCATTGGTCGCAAAGCAGAATCGGCTCGCATTACCCAAGTACGTCGTTGGCTGGACCACGAAAATCACAACAGCAACCAGGATCACGGCTGGATTCGATCGGTCTCCGAGGCCTGCGCACGCTTGGCTGAAACCCGAACCGGAGCCCTTATGGTCGTCGAACGATTGGCGGATTTGCAGCCCATCGCGGCTACTGGCACCGCCTTGGATGCCTTCCCCAACACCGAATTACTGCAGGCTCTCTTTGCAAAGGATTCTCCAATGCACGATGGGGCGGTCTTGATTTCGGGAGGGCGATTGATTGCCGCATCTTGCATGCTACCGTTGAGCGATCAATCAAGTCAGCAGGGTGCGGGCTATGGGATGCGTCACCGGGCCGCCTTGGGCCTTAGCGAGCAAAGCGATGCCTTGGTCGTTTTGGTCTCCGAAGAAACCGGGCATATCGTCGTGGCCGACCGAGGCGTCTTTAGCGAACCCCTTAGCCCCAATGCCCTGATGCACCGGCTGCAGGATCGCTAAGGAAACAGCTGCTTAGTTCTGCTCTTTTAGACGCTTATTCCAGTCTTCCTGTTTCATTCCCAGGGTCTGACGGTACAAGGCCGCATCTTTTGCCAGGCTATCCCCGGGGTATTCGTTGGTCAGCCGTTCCAAATAAAACGCAGCGGCTTCCTGAACCCCACCGTCCTCGTTGAGGACAACGGCATTGAAATACAGCGCGATCGGGGCCAAAGGATGGGCCGGGTAAGCATCCACCAAGGCTTTACCGCATTGGACCGCCCCCTCAACATCCCCCAGGCTGCGCAAAACCTGCGCTGCTTTCCATAGCGCAACCGGCGCATAGGGATCCCGTGGAAAGTCCGATGCGAAACGCAGACAGGTGGCCGCCAAACTATCCAAGGGGGCCGTTTGCGGAGAAATCCCCAAGGAATCGGCGGACAGAACTTTTTCGAGGGAATCGATGCCGGAACGCAAGAGCGTTCGCAATGCGAGCGAATCATTGCGGGTGGATTCGGCCGTATCGTTGGGTCCCTTCGGTTGGCAAGCCCCTAGGCCCAAAACAAGGCAGGCCAGGCCAAGGCAGGCCAGGGTTGTGGAGGTTCTAGAAAGGCGGTCGGTCAAAGACTTGATCATCGTTAAGGCGGCGTTAGGGGGTTGAATTCTGTAAGGGGGTATCCACAAAGAGGCAGGGCTGTTGACATTGTTCCATCAAATCTCGCACCCTTTCTTTGCCTGTATCGCTCAAAAATACCTGAACCCCTCGCTTGGATAATTCTTGGATCGCCTGAACCAAACCCTGCAAACGCGCGGCATCCAGTTTTTCAAAAAAATCATCCAACAAAAGGGTGGCGTGGGATTTGCCTTCGTCCAAGAAAAAAGCGCATTGGGCTAGCTTGAGCGCCAGCAAAAACGATTTGCGTTGACCTTGCGATGCATACCTACGTACCGACTTTCGGCCCAATTCAAATTCCAAATCATCCCGCTGAGTACCCCAAAGCGTGTGACCGGCCTCGATTTCGCGTTGCAGGCTTGGCTTTTGATAGGTGTCAGCGTAGGATGGCTGATCGGGCTGGTAGGTCATCGTGGCCTGTTCTGCATCGCCTGCAATATGTCGGTAAAGGCCCTGCATTAACGGCCCAAACCCCTGGACCCAGGAAGAACGAACCTCGGCTATGGTTAGGTGGCATTGGGTCAATTCCTCATCGTAACATTCCATCAGTGCAGCATCCGGGGCAGGCCCCTGCCGGGCGGCTTTGAGCAAAGCATTGCGCTGTCCCAACAAATGGTCCCGCTTCAACAAGGCCTGCACATAGTCGGGCTTGGTCTGGGCTAACAACATATCGGTAAACCGCCTGCGTTCGGCACCGGTTCCTTCCAACAAAACCGTATCACCGGGAGCTATCATCACAACGGGCATGCGACCCAAGTGCTCGCTCAGCCGTGGATACACCACTTGATTCACGGCCATTTCCTTGCCTACCCCTGTTTTGTAAACAACGGTGACCCTGGTTTCATCGGGGCCATTCACCGAGGGATTCGGTAAATCCGGGGATGGCAACGGGCCAAAGCGACCTTCCAGTCGAAACCCACGGCTCCCAAAGCGCACGAGCTGGCTATCCTGACGGGTGAAATAGCTTCGACCCAGGCAGAGAAAATGTACAGCATCCAGCAAATTGGTTTTGCCGGTGCCGTTGGGCCCGGTGAAGGCAACCCACGAAGACCCCATATCCAGGCTGCAGGCCGATTCAAGGCGGTAATCTACTAATTGCAAGCGCTTCAAAAACACAATAAGGACTTAAGGCGGGGTCGTGGGGCGTATATTAGCGCCTCTTTTGGAAAATTCGATGGCAGACCCAAAATTATCCCCGGCACAGGCCCAAAAATGGCTTCACGACATGCTTTTGATGAGGCGTTTTGAAGAAAAATGTGCGCAGCTCTATGGCCAGCAAAAAATCAAAGGCTTTTGCCACCTCTACATCGGCCAAGAAGCCGTTGTAGCCGGGACCTATTCGGCCATTACGCCTCAGGATTCGGTGATCACCGCGTACAGGGACCATGGTCATGCCCTTATCTGCGGATTAAGTCCGGGATCGGTCATGGCCGAATTATACGGTAAGGCCACGGGATGCTCCAAAGGCAAGGGTGGCTCCATGCACCTTTTTAGCAAAGAACACCGCTTTTACGGGGGCCATGGTATCGTTGGAGGCCAAATCCCCTTGGGGGCTGGTCTGGCTTTTGCTGACAAATACTTGGGCAATACCAATGTCAATGTATGTTTTATGGGAGATGGGGCCGTCCGGCAGGGCGCCTTGCACGAAACCTTTAACATGGCCATGCTTTGGAACCTCCCGGTCATCTTTGTTATAGAGAACAACGGTTACGCGATGGGAACCTCCGTTCAACGGACCACCAATGTCAATGAATTGCATGAAATCGGTCTTTCGTACCGGATGCCTTCCGAAGCCGTGGACGGCATGTGCGTTTGGACCGTCCATGAAGCCATGGAAAGGGCTGTAGCCCGCGCCCGTTCCGGTGATGGACCCACCCTCTTGGAAATCCGCACGTATCGCTTCCGCGGTCACTCCATGAGCGATCCTGCCAAATACCGGACCAAAGAAGAAGTCGAGGCCTACAAGGAACAAGACCCGATTGAACAGCTCAAAAACCAAATGATGGCCCAAGGCCTTTTGGACGAAGCGGCTTTTGAACAACTCGAAGAAAAACTCGAAGTCTTGGTACAGGAGGCGGTCACCTTTGCGGAGGAATCTCCTTGGCCGGATGTCTCCGAAATGTACAAGGACGTCTACATCCAAAGCGATTACCCCTACATCACCGATTAAAATCTATTTTTCAACCCAATCCGAAAGATAACATGGCATCCAACCCCAAAACCAACGAACCCCAGGGCCTCGAACCTTTTGAAGCCTTGGATTTGCAACAAGGCCTCGGCAAGTTTGAAGCCTTTTGGGAGCAGAACAAACAAATGCTAACCTATGCCGGAGGCGGATTGCTGGCCTTGGTTCTAGGAGCCTACTATGTCTGGGGAGTCTATCTGCCAACGCAACAAAAGGAAGCTGTTAACCTGATGCATGTTGCCGAACGTTATTTCGAAAACGATTCCCTCAACCTGGCTGTCAAAGGGGATGGTAATTTCCCGGGATTTGAAGAAATCGCCGAAGATTACCGGTGGACACCTGCAGGAAATTTGGCGCAATACTACCTGGGCGTCAGCTACCTACGCTTGGGCCAATACGCCGAAGCGTTGGAGGCCCTGGAGTCCTTCAAAACCTCGGACCCTGTCCTGGGTAGCATCTCCTTGGGCTGCCAAGGTGATGCCCACTTGCAACTCAAAAAAGACAGCGAAGCCCTGGATTGCTACCTAAAGGCTGCCGAATTCAAAGCCAACGAATTCACTACGCCATTCTACTTGCAGCGCGCCGGTGAAATCGCCGAAAAAACCGGACAAAAGAAAAAGGCCTTGGAATATTACGAGCGAATTCAGCGGGAATATCCCCAGAGCACCGAAGGTCAGAATATTGACCGTTACCTGACCCGGGTACGCCTGAAATCCTAGGTTCAACTTGCCTTCAACGCCCATGATTCCAGACGGCTCTTGGACCAAGACGGGCTTTCACCATCTTCAGAACCCAATCAATGGCGACCTGCTGGGTCGTTGGCGGATTGGCATCGTGGTGGCCCAGTGGAATCGGGCCATTACCGAGGAATTGGAACGAGGATGCAAGTCTGTTTTGCTTGAAAGGGGCCTCCAAGAGGATCAAATTGCAACCTACGATGTACCTGGTTGCTTTGAAATTCCGGTGGCGGCCTCTTGGCTTTGTTCCATGGATGCCCCGGTTGATGCCGTCATTGCTTTGGGTTGCCTCATCAAGGGCGAAACCCCGCACTTTGATCTCATTGCCGAAGCCGTGAACCGAGGCCTCATGGATTTGAGCCTGCGGGAAGGCCGGCCCATGGTGAACGGGGTTCTAACGGTGCTTGATACCGAACAAGCCCGTCAAAGACTGGGAGGCGAACACGGGCACAAGGGCCAGGAGGCGGCTTATACCGCCCTCCAAATGCTGGAACTACGGTCGCAGACCCTTCGGTCAACTTAACCCATACCCCCCCCGCGGGAAGAGCACTTGCTCGATGGAGTCCCGGGTTGATAATCCCAATCGCTTTCGGAGCCGGTACCTTGATTGGGACACCCCGTAGACCCCGATGTTTTGAGCCCTGGCAATTTCCCTGCTAGTCAAACCCAAACGAATCATGCAGGCGGTACGAAGTTCCCCCTGCGTCATCCCGGGCCCTATGCTCATGACCCAAGAGATATACCCGGGGCAATTCTGTTCAAACTCGATTTTGTAGCTTTCCCAGTCCTCGGTCGTGAATACCTTCATGGTACGAAGTCTGGATAATTCTTCTGTAGAAGGTGTCGAGAAATCCCAAACATGGCTACTGCGTGCATCTTGGTCATCCCTCCCATAGAATGGTCGTGAGGCATTTCCACGACCCATTCGATACCAGGCACCGGCCAAAAAAAGAACCAAGAGCCACAACCCCAACCGGTATTCCCAAAAGGGGGATCCATAGCCCCGCTGAGCCTCAACGGGGCTCTTTGTCTCTGAGAGCCCCTCTGCAATCATGGTGCTGTGAAAATGCTGAGCTTCACGGTAATAGGCCATGGCATCGGTCGGTCGACCCTCCAACATCGACCAATGGTAACGCTCATAGGCCAATGTGAGATCCCAAGCCCTGTGGCCTTGGAATCCAGCGTTTGCTGCTGAAAGAGCCCTCAAGCGTGCCAAAAACCCCCCGTCTTCCAACGTTCGACCCTCCGGGGAGCGGAAGCTTTGAAGTCGGGCCCCTTCGTACCGAAGTGCCAACCATTCCAAAACAGGGGCCTGATTCTCCAAGGCCTTGGGCCAAGGCTGACCGTGGTTGGCCAAAAAATCCAAGCATCGACCGACCCATTCCCATTGCTCGTGAACGGAAGCAACCGAGGCCGAAATCAAAACCCCTGCCAAAACCTTCGGATGACGGGCCTCCTCGGACGAAGACTGAAGCCATTGCTCCAATTTTTGGAGGTGTTGGCTGTCCAAGGATGGAATCTGCGTGGGACGGGCCACCCGAACAGGAACCAAGCCGTTATGGTGTTCCTGGCAGGTCCATTTCCAACCCCACTGGGTAGCCGCCGGTGCTGGACCCGGAAAAAACAAAGGAGACAAACCACAGGGGTCCGAGGAATCCGAACGAAAGGGCGATGTACCAGCAGGTACGGCACCGTCCGTCTGAAACAAAACCAGCAAACAACTTAGCAGGGTTATTTTAATGGTTAACAGCAGCATAACAAAAGGATATCGGGTTCCGTTGCTAAATTTTTATCAAATTTAGGGACATTAAAATCTAAATTGTGTTTGCACAAAAAAAAGGTGAATCATTGACAATTTTTGACAAAGTCGTCCGCTGGTCCCTTTGAACCGCATCCATTGCATTTGATTTAGGGCACCAAAACCTTAAATTTGAAAAAAAATGCCATGAAAAAATTACTGTCCATCCTGCTTTGTCTAGGCCTTTGGGGAATATCCTGCAAAAAAGAAGACAACCCAGGAAATACCCTGACCCCTGCCCAGACCTATGCCAATCGTTTGGCTGGTATTTGGGACGTGGACAGTCTGACGTATGCCGCCACTGTTTCGGTCCTGGGGCAGCAGATTCCGGTGAACGGAGGGACCTCCCAAGCCGGCTACATTGAATTCATCAACACCCCGTCCAAAGTGGTCAATTATGACATCAAATTCAGGCCCTCCTTGCCGCCCACGATTCCCTTTCCCTTGGATACCGTGCGTTTGAGTGGCCAAGGCACCTGGACCAACACGGTCGATACCATCACCCTGGTGGATACGAGCAACCAGGTTTACAAATTCAAGGTTCTCTTCAACGGCATGAGCACCCAACAGCTGCGCACCGTGGTCACTTACGACGGTGGAACCTTGGGTCAAGTTCCGGTGAGCCTCGAGATGACACTGGGTCGTCGCTGATCCAAGGTCTTTTCGCTTTCGTCTCCGTACCTAGCCTCAGTTCATGAAGGATTTGGATTTTTTTAATCCTCCGGACCCCGCGTTGGTCCCGGATTCATCCGCATACCCGGCCCATACCCTGGGTCATCAAATCCTTCGCGCTGCGACCCGCCATCATTTGCCAGAGCAACCCTGCATGGTTCTCATTGGCTTGGATGATTACAGGCCTCTCATGGAGACGCGGCCGGTCCAATCTGGTTTTGATGAGCAACCGGAGAATTGTGTTGTTGGGGCCGACCGTATTCGACAGTTTTTCTATGAATTATCGGTGGCCGAAGGATTCCCTGTGCTGGCCGATTTGGGGAATATGATACCGGGCCAAAGTCCGGAGGATACCCAATCCGCTTTGGCTTCGGTGACCTCTGAGCTGTTAGAACAGGGGCATTTCCCTGTTTGGATAGGAGGGCGTTTGGATTTTCTGCGCGGTATTTTTCAGGGCTTTAGCGGGAGAGGCCCCACCGATGTCTCCGTGATTTCGGCCCGAACGCATTTTCAAACGGGACCCCATGCACCTGCCTATTCGACCGTGCTCCGACAACTGGTTGAGAAGGATTCGACCCACCTGTTTAATCTTTCATGTTTGGCATTTCAATCCCATTGGTCCGAGCCCGAAGAAAACGTGCTCTTGGAACAAATGCGTTTTGAACAATTGAGGCTGGGCGCCCTGCGCCAACACCCCGAAAGGGCCGAACCTCTTTTACGCTCCTCGCATCTCAGTGCATTTAGCCTCAGCGCAGTGCGTTGGTCCGATGCCGATGGCAACCCCATGGGTGGACCCAACGGGCTGTGGGCCCACGAATTATGCCAGTTATGCCATTACGCAGGTGCCAACGATTTGTTACGAGTCGCCTTTTTCTGTGACTACCAGGCTTTACCGAATGATCAGGGGACCGGTGCCGCGACCCTTGCACAGGCCTTGTGGTACCTTATCGAAGGTTACAGTCAACGTTGCGATGATGTGCCCAAAATCAATTCGCGAAATTTCACCCGTTATACCATGGCCCTGCAGGGTAATCACGAGTTGATTTTTATCAAAAGCCAAAAAAGTGGTCGTTGGTGGCTGGAGGTCACTTTGCCGGTTCCCAAGGGCTCCAAGCGTGAACGAGCCCTTTTGGTGCCCTGTACCTACGAGGACTACCTACAGGCTTCCTCGGATGAATTGCCGGATCGGTGGTGGCGCATTCACCAAAAATATTTGTTGTAACTCTTTTTGATCAAAAGGGTTGATGGGCCTGCTACAAATCTTGGCCCAAATCCTTCCGACAGAAGGCTCCTTCAAAGCGAATTTCTTGGGCCAAGGCCAAGCTTCTTCTGGCTGCCTCCTTCAAATCCGCATCCAGTACCGTCGCAGCCACGACGCGTCCCCCCCTGTTCACACAGTCCGCCCCTTCTCGCTTGGTCCCGGCATGGAATAGCCTTTCGTCTTCGGTATAATCCCTCCCCGTCAAACCAGTCATCGGGAAACCCAATCGAAGCTCTCCGGGATATCCACCGGAACAGACCACGGTGGTCACCGCAAAACGAGGGTCCACCATCAATTCCATCCCGCTCAATTTTCCTGAGGCTGCAGCGACCAAAAGTTCCAATAAATCGCTCTGGAGCCGGGGCATGACGGCTTCGGTTTCCGGATCACCCATCCGCACATTGTATTCAATCACCATGGGCTCCTCGCCCACTTTCATGAGGCCCACAAACAAGAACCCACGGTAATCGACCCCTTCAGACTGCAGACCCTGCAGCGTAGGCTGAACGATGCGTTCTTCGATTCGACGCATCAGTTCAGGTGTGGCAAAAGGAGGTGGCGAAACCGCCCCCATGCCCCCTGTATTGAGACCTGTATCCCCTTCGCCCACCCTTTTGTAATCTTTGGCCGGGGGCAATAAGACATAATCTTGGCCATCGCACAAGGCAAAAACAGAGCATTCGATCCCTTCCAAAAATTCTTCAACCAATACTTTGGCTCCGGCCTCGCCAAACTTCTGCTCGGTCCAAAACAGCGCCAAAGACTCCAAGGCCTCCTGGGGCGTATCACATATCAGTACGCCTTTGCCCGCAGCCAACCCATCGGCCTTGAGAACCACCGGCATGGCATGCTGACGAAGATAGGCCTCGGCCTCTTCCCTTTGTTCAGCTCGAAACGTACGGGCTCCAGCGGTGGGAATGCCGTGCCGCTGCATAAAAGCCTTTGAAAAATCCTTGCTTCCTTCGAGCCTTGCCCCTTCGGCATTGGGACCCACGATTAACAAATCCTGTAACAATGGATGAAGCCGGCATTGGTCCACCAAGCCATGGACCAGCGGCTCTTCGGGTCCAACCACCAGGAGTTGAATTCCGTTTCGCTGAACAAAACCCGCCAACTGTTCGATGTTACGCCAATCCAAGGGTTGGTCAACCGACCAAGCTTCGGTCCCTGCATTGCCCGGATGTACCCAAAGTCGATCGCAACGGGGACTGGCCGAAATAGACTGGGCCATGGCATGTTCCCGCGCACCGGATCCCAGCAACAAAACGCGGTAAGCATCCAAAAAAACAGGGGGCTCTATCATGGTTTCATCGATTGATCACGCTGGACCATGGAATCCGCACAAGTCAGGCTCAAGGATTCCAATTCCCGAAGCCAAGCACGCTTGGGCTCGTTGGGGTTGTACACAAAAACTTCGCTGTGCAGGCGGTCTTTTCCGGAATTCCAGGTATGATGAACAAAAGGCCCACCCATAAAATCACCATGCATCGTCCAAAGGCCTCGAATTTCCACCACAGGCGATCCCGCTTTGGGGCCCAAAGGGAGGGAGCGCTGACGAGTGGGCACCAGCCGCTCGGTTTGGTAATACGACCCAGGGCTAGGACCTGGCAGGGTTCTTTGAAGCAAGGAATCTCGAAAAATCGGTGCTACCAAAGGAAGATCGGCGGCGTATTTGACTCTCCACAGACACCAATTCATGGTTCCATTGGGTATTTCACGACTCAACCAAACCCAGTCGCGCTTCAAAGAGCGTATTCGGTAATCCCCCGGTAACGCAGAAAGGCTGAACCCTAAACTGTCTTTGATTAATGCAATCAGGGTATCCGCACGGCTCAATCGACCAACTCGATCCATGATCAAGCGTTGATCCAATTGTCTCAATCGATCAAGCAAAGGAGATGTTGGGGGATCAAGAAAAGCAAACAAGGTGGCGGTATCCCGATAAACCAGCCAAACCTCGGACTGTGGAAACGCCCTTGGATGTCGTACGACCCCCAGGTAAATCCCTTGGGCGGCCAGCGACTGGGCCGAAGCGGTTCGGAGTTCTTTGGGCAAGGAACCTTGTTGCTCTGCCGAACGCAGTCGCAAAATCAGGCGATGACGATCCTTGAATTTATTGGCCCCCAAATCCTGGGTGGGCAGAAGCCTGAACCAAGGCTCGGGCTGAGGCAATCCGTATTGTTCCGCGGATAACGCTTTGCGAAGACGACGACCGGTTTCCCCCTGCCATTCCTCGGGACGGCAATCCAACATGATTTCGGCAACGGCACCCAAAGAATCCGGTTGCAGACCCTGTTGATCACAAGACCCCATCAGCAACAAAACCAACAGGCCACCCCCGAAACGCCCTATGCCTTGCCTCACCATGGTTCTCGGGAACACAAAATCAGCCTCGCTGAATTTTGAGAACCATCCCGGGGGTCAATTTACTGGACGACGAGAGGTTGTTATGCTTCATCAAATCGGCCACCGTAACGCCATCAAATTTTTTGGAAATGGACCAAAGGGTGTCGCCTTGACGAACCCGATAAGAACGTCCTTCTTTGTTGATGCGATCAACCGGGGTAGGCGCAGCCGCCTGAACAACCGATGTATCCCGTTTGATTTCTGCTGGTGCGGCGGCCAATTCAGCAGAAGCGCGTACGCTGTCCTCCACCGCTGGCAATGAACCACCCAATCGTTGCACCTTCAATCGCTGACCAGCCTGCAATTGATTGGATCTTAAGTTATTGATTCGGCGTAATTCGGAAACCGATGTACGGTATTGACTCGCTAAACGTCCCAAATTATCTCCTTTTTGGACCCGGTGGTACTTCCAAGTGGCGTAGGGTATATTGGCCGAATCCGGCGTAGCCAATCGGTTGGTGGCTTCGCGGGCTTGTTCGGCCAAGGCCTTGGACTGGGTCAACTCGTAGAGATACGCCAGGTAAACCGGTCTTTTCTTTTCGAACTCGGGCGCAAGGCGTGCCGGGATATGGAGCGTGTATTCAGGGTAACCGGCCGGTACAAATTTCTGCTTGAGCTGAGGATTCATCAAGGCCAGCATGTCGGCGTCCATGCCTATCATTTGAGCAAAATAGCTCAGCGGCAGGGGACCCTGTACCGCGACGGTATCCGTTTCCAGAGGCAATGCAACCTGGGCAAAAGGCTGCAAATTGTGTTCTGCGGGATAGGTCATCAAATACGTGACCGCAATAAAGGCCGGAACATAACCCCTGGTCTCCGCGGGTAAATAAGGCATGATTTCCCAAAAGGTTGTTTTGCCCCCCGAGCGCCGAATGGCCTTGTTCACATTGCCAGGCCCGCAATTGTAAGCCGCCAAAACCAACAACCAATCGTTGTAGGTATAATATAAATCCTTCATGAAGCGACAAGCAGCATCGCTGGCCAAGTAGGGGTCCCGCCGCTCATCAGAATAAAAATTGACTTTGAGGCCGTACTGCATCCCGGTCCTGTACATGAATTGCCAAAGACCCGATGCCCCGACCCGGCTAACAGCCGAGGGATTCAAGGCAGATTCCACCACGGCCAAGTGCTTGAGTTGGTGAGGCATGTTATGGCGCTCTAGGGCCGCCTCAAAAACCGGGTAGTAGTATTTGCTCAACGCCAAAACCCTTTCGGTCAGGGCCTTTTTGCGAATGCCATACATTTCGATAAAGCCCCTTACATACGAATTGTTCCGCATCGGTATGGGCGATTGAATTTGACGCATCCGAAAGGAAATCACCGAATCCGAAAGCGGTGGGATATAATCGGGAGCATACCCGTATTTGTTAGGAAGGCGGGGTTGTCCCGTATGATCTTTTTTGAAAAAACGCAGCGAAACGACACTGTCCAATTGACGAACAATGGCTTCGTTGGCCAAATCAAAAGGAGAGCGGTTTCCCGGATCGGAGGAGGAAACGGTTTGAGCTTGCAGATTTTGGACTGCAAGCAAACCCATAAAAATCCAAAGAAAGGCCTTGTTCATAAAGGTTGAATGTTTGGAACCAACGCTTGTAGGCGCCCGGTTATTTCAAAAAGAGCCGCTTCCCCAAAGGAAGGACCCATGAACTGTAATCCCAAAGGCATACCGTTGGTATCGGGACCAAAAGGAATCGAAAGGGCGGGTAGGCCGGTTAGATTGGCCAAAACGGTGAATTGATCCTCGAGGTACATGGCCAGGGGGTCGCTGCTTTTTTCGCCCAAACGAAAAGCAGAGCCTGCGGTGGTGGGCAAAACAAAGGCATCGCATGATTCAAAGACCTGATCAAAACGATCTTTCAACTGACGGCGTACCTTCTGGGCTTTGGCATAATAGGCGTCGTAATAGCCTTCACTCAACACAAACGTCCCCAAAAGTATGCGACGCTGAACCTCGGGTCCAAAACCCTGAGACCTGGATTTTTTGAGGGTCGTTTCCAAGGAATGGGCCTCCGGAGACCGGTATCCATAATGCATCCCAGCATAGCGACTCAGGTTGGAAGACGCTTCGGCGGTTGCCAAAATATAGTAAACTGGGATGGCGCATTCCAGCCCTTGCACCGAGCAGGGCACCAAGGTGTGTCCCGCTTCTTCCCAAGTTTTCATAGCCTCCTGCATTCGTTGGCGCCAAACCGGGCTCAATGCAGGGTTTTCCAACCATTCGGGGCTGTATCCCAAACGGTATGGACCGTTCGAAGAGGAGGTATTCAGGGGCTCGCCGGGGCTCGCCGTGCACGTTGCGTCATGGTCGTCAGCCCCCGATATGCAAGAGAGCAGTGTAACGGCATCTTCGAGGTGCTCCCCAAAAACCCCTACTTGATCAAAAGAAGAACCGAAGGCCACAATCCCGTGCCGTGATACCCTTCCGTAGGTGGGTTTGATCCCCACCAAACCACAATACGACGCTGGTTGTCGAACCGAACCGCCGGTATCCGTTCCCAAGCTCAAATGGCACCCTCCAAAAGCCACCGCAGCAGCCGATCCACCTGAAGAACCACCGGGAACACGATCAGGATCCAGCGGGTTGCGGACCGGACCAAAGGCGGAATTTTCGTTAGAGGACCCCATCGCAAATTCGTCGCAATTCAAACGACCAATGATGACCGCTCCTGCCTCTTCCAAGCGCTCGACAACTGTTGCTGAATACAGCGAAACAAAACCTTCGAGAATATGTGAGCCTGCGGTTAGACGATGGTTTTTGTAACAAATGTTATCTTTGACCCCGACCACCACCCCGGTGAGCGGAGCTAAATCACCGCCAAAACCCTGGGCATCCAAGGCATCCGCCTTAGCCAAAGCCTCTTCGGCGTAAACTTCCAAGAAGGCACCGTAGGATTCATACCTGTGAATTCTTTCCAAACAGGCAAGCACTTCGGCCCGAACGGTTTGTAGGCCCGAACGAAGACGATCGTGATAACATTGAATACCATCAAAAATCAAACCTGATTCTTTAGGGGGTTCAGGAACGGTTCTCGCTGCGAGTTTCGGTCTCCTTCTCGATTTCTTTGCGAATACCGGAGGAAGCGTCTTTGAATTCCCGTATACCCTTGCCCAAACCGCGGGCAAGTTCAGGAATACGTTTGGCCCCAAACAGCAAGAGCACCACCGCAAAAATCAGGATTAATTCTCCGGTGCTTAGGTTCCCCAGGAGCAGAAACAAAGGGGTCGTATCAGCATTCATGGCAAAACAGGGTTTAGGACAATTCACAAAGATAGCCCAAGCCACCCCAACTGCACCTTCGAACCGCCTTGGGAGGCCAAAAATCAAAAATCCAAGCCCAAAGACAGCACCCAAGTTGGGGCCAAGCGAACCCGGTTTTCCAGGGCCCTGGCCCTATCCAAACGGATTGAATAACCCAAAAGATGGGCACGTACCCCAACGCCGTAGGACCAAAGCAACGGTGAAAGTTGGCGATCAAACCGAACGCGCACCGGGTCCCTGTTAATTTGTGTTGGGAAAAGCGTGCTATCTGTTTTTAGGAAACCACCCGGTTTCCAAGCTGTTCCGGCATCCAAAAATGCAGCGAGCTGAAAATTCCTCCAAAACTCAGAGCCCACCGGAACAGCCGCACGCATGGCCGCCGGAATCCAGCGCACTTCGGTGCCCGCACCCATAAACGAAGACCCGTTCATGGTATTGATGGGAAGACCACGGACCGGCGCTGCCAAACCGTTCAGCAAGACCCGATTTGAAGACGGAACCGGCATGTCCCCGTTGATCCGAGGCATCAGCCATTGCTCCATGCCACCTACCATATAATTGGCACGCAAAGCGCCCGTTGAATGCTGAAAAGCCAAGCGGCTCGCCCAGACCATTCCTCCCATAAGTGGCTGATATGCACGTGCATCCAAACCAAATAGCGCCCCAGAACCGCTCGTTGTCCCGGAGCTTAAATAAAATTCATGAAAGACTTTGGCCCGGTAGCCTTTCCACAGAGCCCCGGAGGAACGACGACTTCGATCGGTCATCCATTCCAATCGAAGACCCGTCATTTGATGACGTATACTCCCGTTGTCTTTGGGAAAATCCGGGTTCAAAGGAAGATTTTCACGCGATAACACAGAACCAAACGTCGCCGAAACCCCGGAGTAAACCCCCAATGGCCGGGTCATGGACCCATAAACCTCCCAAACCTGCGCTGGATTAACCGAACCCGATCCGCCACCAAAACCGCCCCCGGTAGGTAGGCTGGCAGGGAGTTTGGAATAAACGCCCATCAAACGCCAATCGATCAAGCCGCTCAAGTTCTCGTAAAGCAAATACGATTGAAAATCAGACAACGACTGAAGAATCATCAAGCCGGCAGAAAGGTTGTGGTCCTCGGGCAAATCCGATAAACCAACCCTCACCACGGCACCGGGTCTGGCAAGCAATGTATGCATACGGCTCGCGGACAGAAGGGGCATTCGGCCCTGCAACAAAGTGCTTCCAGCCTGGAGACTCACATGGTCAATGGAGGAGGCCTTGACATAGGGGCTGGATTTGAGGACTGTCGATGTTGATTTGGGCTTGGCCGCAAACAGGGTCGACGCGATTCGAGCAATGGTATTGGGTTCAAAACCGGGCAACCAATCCCCACCGGTATGATCCGGAAGCAGGGGCCGCGCCTCTTCGCCCACCGATCGAATCGGACCCAACAAGCCCAGATTGGCGGGTCGAACTTCGTCCAAGGCCAGCCTTGAACCAGCGCCCTCTCCATGCAATCGCTCCCTTTCCTGACGACGCCAGGCCGTTACCGGTAAATCATCGTCCTTCAACGAACCGGGTACCCAACGGGTGGTGTCCACTTTGTCTCGCAATGCCAAAACCAGCGGGTTGGGACGGGGGTCAGGTCCCATCAAAAGTCCGGTCGTCAAGGCCCCCCCTTCATGCCAACGAAGACTCGTGGCCGTGGGTGCCAGCGGTGTCCCACCAAGGTTAGGCCCCTCCCAAGTCCCCCGGTAACGAATGAGGTAGCCGGTTCGATCGGACAGCCAAATCAAAGTCCCTCCACCCAATGGCAAGGGGGATGAAATCGCTTCGGTATCCACGCCCAAGAGGATTTGCGGACGGCTGCCGAGGGCTCGATCCAAGCGAAGCAAGCCATTCCAGCGACCCCTGGATCCCATACCGTCCTGGGCCTCCACCCCGTAAGGGAGCCTAGCGGCATAAACCAAGGACTGAGAACCGGGTACAAAACGGACATCGTATTTCTCCAGGCTATCGGCCCACAAGAGAGCTGGATTGGCCGTCGGCGATGACCAAGTCCAAAGCCCGGAACGTCCTTTGGAGCGGGCACAAGCCGCCAAGGTTTTGCCGTCCGGCGACCAATCAAGGGATTGGATGACCTCTATACCGCGCACAGGACGCTCCTCCACCATCCAATCCTGCTCGCTATTGCGGCTAAACACCATCCACCGAGGGCCTTGGGGCCCTGCCATGACCACCACCAACCGATTGCCGCCGGGGTGCCAAGCCATTTTGGGATAATCCTCGACCGCCGGAGGCCCACAAGGCGGGCTTTTGTACAAACGCGTTGTCTCCTTGGTGCTTCGATCGTAGGTGTAGATGGAAATGCGACCCCGGTGGTACGCCCCAAAGGCCAAGTGACGACCTCGGGCGTCCGACCGGACTGGACCCAGCCGGCCATAGGTTTTGCCTGCCAGAGAAAGGACATCTTTGGCGGAGACCAAAGACACCGAATCCACCGCGATTTCTTTTCGGCAATCCACCAAAAGGCTCCGAACAAACGTTCCGTAAGTGACCGTATTGAGGGAGCGAAAAGCCGACTGCACCTGCCGATGAGAACGGGCCATCCCCAAGAGCCGTGCAGTTCCACCCAGGCCGTTCACCTGGGCATAGCGATGCCAAAACAACACACCGGCTAAATCCGGTCGGCTTCGAACCAACTCTCCAAAACCAGCCCTGGGTCGTTGGACCAACCAAGCCCTCAGTTCTCGATCCATGGCCCCTTTCCATCCAGCGCCCCGGTAACGGGCATATCCATCCGTAAACCAAGAAGGCAAAACCAACAGGGCCTGGTTTTGAATCCTTTGCCAAGAATTACCGCCGTAGAGGATTTCTGCAACCAAAACACGTACGATTCCCTCCCGGATTTGCTCGACCATTTCTTCGGTAGAGCAAGACACATAAACCGGGACCTTGTTACCGGGAGCCGGAAAATTCCAACCTGTGTTATAGTAATATTTTTCTCTATTCAAATTGCTTTGAAACAAATCGTTGGGGCCCTGATACAAAATCACCTGATAGGGGTCCTCGGGCTGTACATTCAACTGTTGTTCAAGGCCTGCGGTTAATCCAGGTATCAGGCGGGCCACATAGCGCGCGATGCTATCCAGGGGTTGGTCAAAATAAACCCGATCCCCCCGGGCGTCCAGTACCTTCCAAACAGGGGTCCCTTCCTGCCGTTGATTTCTTCCAAAAGGCGTCAATTGCAATTGAACCTGAGCCATGGCCTCGAAGGCGAGTCCGCCACCAACCAACATGGCCACCAAGAGCCAAGGCCGGCTGGTTTGAATAAATCGTAGCAAGTTCGCGAAGAAAGGCATCGTCCTCAAAATTAAGTAATTTGGCCCCATGACCCGCTGCGAAATTCACCGTTTTACCTTTAATCCCTTTGGCGTTAACACCTACCTGCTTTACAGCTCCGAAGGGGAAGCCCTGATCATCGATCCGGGCTGCTCAACACCGCAGGAAGAAGCCATCCTTCGGGATTTTATCCAGGCACGTAAGCTCCAGCCAACCCGGCTGCTGTTGACCCATGCCCATCTAGACCATGTCCTTGGGAACGCCTGGATTGCTCGCGAATACGGTTTGCAACCCCAAATGCATCGCCTGGATTTGCCCGACCTCGAACGCCTCGTGGCCTATGCCCCCTTGTTTGGTGTAGAGGCCGAAGCCTCACCGCCCCCCTCCCTTTTCCTGGCCGGAGGGGAGCGCCTGACCTGGTCGGGTCCCACCTTGGAATTGCTGGAAGCCCCGGGGCATTCCCCCGGGAGCCTGTGTTTTTATATCCCGGACCAAGAGATTCTGGTATCCGGAGATGTCCTCTTTGAACGCAGCATCGGGCGCACGGATCTACCAGGCGGACATCATCCAACACTTTTGCAGTCGATCAGAAACGTTTTGTGGGCCCTACCGGATCGCACGGTGGTGTACCCAGGCCATGGAGCAAGCACCCAAATCGGGATCGAAAAAAGAGAGAACCCCTTTCTAAGAGAGGGTTAGTCCGTAATGGCTGGTGATTCGTCGGAGTTTTTGCCCAAGGAACCCAAATCAAAAAGCAGCGAAAAGCGCAGGGTATTGGCCAACGGATTGGTCTGCAAAGACCCTACTGGAATCAGGTAGGCAAAATTGAGGTTAAACACATTGTACTGCAATCCCATCCCGGCGGTGAAATACTGCCGTCCACCCTTGGTGGGATGCTCGTAGAAATACCCACCACGCAATGCAAAAACCTCGTTATAAAGGTATTCGATTCCGATTGAGGGATTGATTTCCCTTAGTTCTTCGCGGAATCCATCGGGAGCATCGCCAAAAGAGCCCAGAATCCCTTCCATCACGGACTTTTGGTTGGGGTCTTCACCGCGGGCAATCAGGGGCCGACCGTCGACACCCAGCAAAATGCGGTTCGAAGAATCCCGTTGGTAGACCGGGTTGGTCGGCACCAATAATTTGTTAAGATCAAAGGAAAATGAAACCTTGTTGTACCGATCGATCACCGATGTTAGGGTGGTGCCTAGGCGAAGGTTGGTCGGAATAAAGCTGGTGTTACCGGATTCGGAATAGGACATCTTGTTACCCATGTTGCTGAGCGAGAGACCCAGGGCCACGTTCCCGTCCCGCCCAAAAAGGCGACGATCGCGATTGTAATAAAAAGATAAATCACCCGCCACCGATTGCCCGGCCTTGAACTGATTGTTAGGATCAAATCCGGCCGCCAAATTGGAATAAACATATCGCAGAGCGACCCCAACACTAAAAAAATCACTCAATTTGCGGGCGTAAGCCCCGTCCAGAGAAAATTCATTGGGGTTGAAGGTTCCCAAGGAATTGCCGTTGATGTCGGTAAAATTGATATCCCCCAACGAAAAATACCGCATGGAGACGCCCACGGTTTGCAAATCATCCAAACGCTTGTAGGCGCTCAAATAGGCCAGCGACACGTCAGGGACCAAATTGCGTAGCCAAGGGGTGTAATTCATGGCAATTCCACTGCCTTTGTCTACAAAACAAAGTTTGGCCGCGTTCCAATAAATGGAGTTGGCGTCGGGACTCGTGGCGGCCCCTACGTCTCCCATGGCCCCGGCCCTTGCGTCCGGTGAAATCATCAAAAAGGGAACGGCCGTTGTGATGGTGTTCAGGTCTCCCCCTCCTAGCTGGGTTGGGGTGATTTGGGCCTGAAGGGACGTACCAATCCCGCCCAAAAGCAGCGAAGCAAGAACCAAGGTCAAAAAGCCGGTGCAGCGCAAAAGCCGCGAAGGGGAGTTACAAGGCATGTTCAGAGGTTGTGAAATCCGGTAAAGGAGGTTAACAAAAGGTAGGTAAAAGAGGAGTTAGGATGAACGCTGGTCAAGGGCCTATCGTACATGGCCCGACCCAAAGATAGAAAGAGCCCGACCTATCATCGCGCCAATAGAATACGTCCATGGCTGATGCCCTGTTCGCCTTCACAGTCCAGCACAACCGTCAGCATATAAACCCCGTTGGGGAGTGGATGGCCCGTTTCGTGGGTTCCTTCCCAGCCTTCCAATCGAATATAATTACCGGTGGATTGGAGGGTGGTCTGGGTTTGGTAAACATCCTGACCGCTGATGTTTTGAACGATCATGCGCACCTGGATGGGGCGATTGGGGCGGTTGTGGTTGATTTCAACCACCGCAGGCTGCCATCCCGCCAAAGGATTGGGGAAAATCGAAAGCGGTTGCACTTCGAAAGCCGGCCCATTGCTAACCCTGAAATCAAGGCGGGCCGTGGAGGAATAATTACAGATATCCCAGGCCCGAAACTGCAAGGTGTAGGATCCGGGTTCCAGGCTTTCCAATGGAAAAACGATTCGCCCGCTTTGGTAGGCGTTGGGGTCCGATCGATAATACGGATTCAGGGTACGGGCTCCTGCCCAGTCCCCGTTGCGGACCAATTGCATTTCGCGGCCAATGCCAGAACCGGTGGTATTGAGGCCATCGACATCCCGGAGTCGAATGATCAAATCGTTGTTGGGACCGACGGTTCCTCCACTACGGAACAGGGTATCGTTGAGGCTCATCTTTATTTGAGGCCCGGCTGTATCGCAGTTTGCTTGCGGAGCACTGCCGCCTACCCACAAAGAACGCAAGTCGCCCGCTGCATCAAGGGATCCGCTGTGCTCGGCCATCTGGTTTCCTCCATCCCGGACCGCATAGGCATTCACCCGACCGGGACCGTAGGCATAGGCTATGTCTTTGGGGACCCTGAATCGGGTTTGCCATCGACCGGCGTTCACGGTTGCCTGCCCCTTGAATATCAAATCTTTGAATTCTTGGTACTCAAAGGCCAACGAAACCGGGTCGTTTTGTTTGGTCCGCAAAGTGGCGGCTTTGTCAAAAACGCTGAGGTTCAGAAGCCCATCAAAGGTGCTGTCTACGGCACCGGTGGCGTCCAAAACCGCACCCGACAAATCCACCACCTCCAAAGCCTGCAGGGTATCGGACGGGGGATCAATCGTAATCTGGGCGGCTGGGAAAGCCAAGCGCAGGGCCGGATCCCCCAACAACGCAAAATTGCGGGTGTTCACCACGCCCAATTCTGGATTGGCCGCTTCGCGGTACAAATCACCCAATCGGAGCATCTGCCCGGTGGAATCTTTGCGAAACAAATGATCGCGAAAAAGTCGGGATGATAAGTTTAGGTTAAAATTGGTAAAAGTGACCCGGCTAGTGGTTAACAATCCAATGGCGCCGCCCCGGGGATTGAGCAAAGCCCGTTCCCCGGCACTAAGGACGGCGGGATTATCAAAACGAGCAAACTCACAGGTGGCGGTTACCATCAAAGGATATCGCCCGGGGTGGTCCCAAGAATCGATTTCGGGCAGGGTCATGACCCGCTCTTCGGCCAAACCGTTGACCCCACCGTGCCCCATGTAAGCAAAGACCAAGCAACCTTCTTCCATGGCTCGGTTAATACGGTCGTTCACCTCCGGGTAGCGAGCGCCCCCTGGGCGACTTTCTTGTTGGAACGCGTCCATAAAAAGTTTGCGCACAATTCCCTGCGGGTATTTGATTTCGGTTTGCCGAACCAATTCATTGCAATCGTTGAGATGGACATTGTAATCTTCGTCATCGGCCAAGAACACCAATTCATTGCGCCAATCCCCGCGGTTGTTGGGGTCCATATACGCTCGGATTTTGTTCACCACAGCATCGGCCTGCTCGACGTTGCGTACCGGCAGGCGGCCAATGCCCAAATCCATGCGGTCCCCACCGCCTTCCACAAAAGCCCCTTCGCTTGGATCCATCAATCCATAGAAAGCATCGGAGCAATAGGAATTCAAAGGATCAAAAGAATTGGGGCTTTGGTAGGTTGGCACATGGTTGAACTGATTAGTGGCTCGGTTCTTGGTATCGTAGGAGGTCGAACCCATCAAAAGCAGGTAGCGGGGGGATGGCGTATTGGAGCCCATGTCCAACGAGCGTTGACGTAAATGGCGCAGATAGTCTCTCAAGGCCACCGGATCCAATCGGGAGGCTGAAAATTCCCGGTAGATGGACTCGGGATCCACAATGAGGGTGGTGAGTCCATCGTTTTGGGCATGCAATTCCGAAAGTTGAACGGCGGCACCATGAAAAA
>JAIXRA010000069.1 GCA_027485465.1 Bacteroidota bacterium
ATCGCCGGTTCTTTCCAAGGCTGGAATCCTGCCGGTACACCGATGACACCTGCTGCTCACAACGGTAACATTTACACCTATACCACCAACCTGCCTCTGGGCGATGTTGTTGAGTTTAAGTACGTCAACGGAAATGCATGGGGTTCCGAAGAGTTCGTTCCTGGTGCTTGTGCCATTAACGGCCAAGCTGGGACCAACCGTTCGCATACAGTCGTAGCGGGTAACAACCTATTGTCTGCTGTTATGTTTGGTTCTTGTTCGGTCTTCACACCGGTTCCGGTGAATGTGACCTTTATGCTCAGCATGCAGGGTCAGACGGTTAGCACCAACGGCGTACACATCGCGGGTTCCTTCCAAGGTTGGAATCCATCAACATCGGCCTTGACCCAGGATCCTCAGAATCCAACTGTTTGGTCGTATACCCACAATGGTTTGATGTCCGGTGACACGATTTATTACAAGTTCATCAACGGAAATGCATGGGGTAACGATGAATCGGTGAGCGGTTCTTGCGTGTTCCCTGGTACGGGTAACCGTTATTTGATTGTGCCTTTGGTGAATTCGACCTTGAGCCTCGTAGGCTTCGGTTCTTGCTCAGCTTCCAACCCCATCATCACTTTCCGTGTCAACATGACAGGTTTGACGATTGACTCCATGGGTGTAGGTATTGCCGGCACCCTCAATGGTTGGAATCCTGCATCAACCCGCATGACGCAAGATGCCACCGACCCCAATATTTGGACCTACTCGATGCCATTGGCAACCGGAACCACCGTGCTCTACAAGTTCATCAATGGTAGCAGCTGGGGACGTGACGAAGTGTTGACGGATTCAACTTGCGGTCAGTCCAACGGCTTTGGTTCTTACAACCGTCGCTATGTTGTACCTGCCTTGCCAACGACTTTGCCTGCTGTAGCCTTTGGTTCTTGCAATCCTCCAGCTCCTGTTTTGGCTACCCTCAGTGGTCGTTATAGCTACAACAATACCGCCAATACGGCGATGACCAACTCGGTTGTCCGTTTGATGAACGGTACGACGATTGTTGCCTCTGATAGCACCGATGCTTTGGGTGATTACTCCATTTCGGGTGTTGCACCCGGTACCTATACCCTCAACGGTGCAACCAGCAAGCCATGGGGTGGCGTTACAGCCTCCGATGCGCTTTTGGCAACTCGTCACGTTGTAGGTGCTTTGGTTCAAACGGGTTTGCGTCTTAAGGCCGCCGATGTCAACGGTTCCAATACCGTTACCTCCGGTGATGCCTTGTTGATCAACCGTCGTTTCTCGGGTGGTATTACATCGTTTAGTGTCGGCAATTTCGCCAACAGCAATCCAACCGTTACGGTGGGTTCTAGCAACATGACACAGAACATGCAAGCCATTTGCTTTGGTGACATCAACGGCTCTTACAGCCCGTCCACCGCTTCCAGGAACTCTGGCCTTGGCTTGACCGATGCTGGTTGGATGTATAGCCGCACCTTGGAAATTGCCACTGAGCAGTCCCTTGCTTTGGGATCGGTTTCTTTGGTCCTCAACATCCCTGCGGGTGTTGAAGTAATGGGCGTTCAGTCCAAACTAAACGGTGGTCAATTGGATTACCAAGTCATCGGAAACCAACTCCGTTTGGGTTGGTTCCATGTTGAAGGGATGTTGGCCGAGGCCGGACAAACCCTTGTGGAATTGCAAATCAATGCAAACCGCGATGTGAAGGCGTCTGAATGGTCCCTCGGTTCTGAAACCGAAATGACCGATGTATGGGCTCAAGCTCATGTTGGTGCCACGCTTCGGATTCCTTCTCTCAAGGCTGGTTCTTCCACCTTGAGCGTTTATCCTAATCCGGTTGTTCAGCAGCTTGGCATCCGTTTGCCATTGCAGTCTTCTGCTCGTTTGAATGTCGAAGTCCTGGATGCTATGGGCCGTGTGGTTCTGAGCAATGGATTTGATGCTCAATCGGGTGTATTTGCTCAGCAAGTTGCGGTTGATGGTCTGGCCAAGGGTCAGTACATGCTCCGCGTACTTGAGCAGAATGCAGAGGGTACGGTTCTACACAGCACACGTTTTGTGCGCTAAATCGGTTGCGGCCCCTTTGGCTTAATTGATTCTGCGTACCAGGAGTCCCAAAGACCCCGGTTCCTTCGAGGAGCCGGGGTTTTTGCTTTTATGCAGGTTCTTTTTCAAAAGCACCTAATAAAAAACAAAAAGTTTTACACAAAAGGCCTGTTTTAACCCTCCAGGCGCTGTTTTGTCTGTTGAAAGTCGTTGAATGTGAACTTTTTGTAAAACCAGTTGTTTTTAAATTATCAACCTCTAAAACCCCATTTATGGTACCAAACAACACCTTTTTGATGGCTTCTCTCCAACCGGGGGATGTCACTGGTTTCACGTTCTTCGTGGGCCTCATGGCCATGTTTGCCGCATCGGTCTTCTTTTTCTTTGAAAGAAGTCAGGTCGATGGCAAATGGAAAACATCCCTCCTGGTTTCAGGATTGATTACCATGATTGCCGCAGCGCATTACTACTACATGCGCGATTACTACCTCAATGCCCTGGCTCACAATGCGGCAGGTGGTTTGTCTTTTGGCATGGACGGATTTGTGAATCCATCGCCTACCCAGTTCCGTTACATTGACTGGACCCTTACAGTTCCCTTGATGTGTGTGGAGTTTTATTTGCTCCTCAAGCCTTACGGTGCCAAGCAGGGTCTTCTTTGGAAGATGATTGGTTACTCGGTTCTCATGCTTGTTGCCGGTTATATCGGTGAAGCTGTGCAGCCTGAGTCCACCATCCTTTGGGGCGTCATTTCGACCCTTGGCTGGGCTGGTATCGTTTACGAAGCGACGGCTGGTTCCGTAGCTGGTATGGCTCGTGAATCCGGTGATGCCAATCTCCAGAATGCCATTCGTTTGCTCCGCAATTTTGTATTGGTAGGCTGGGCGATCTATCCTATCGGCTACATGTTGATGCCAGGTAACCTTTTGGCCTCCTACAGCGGCACCTTCAACATTGATTTGTTGTATAACATTGGTGATGCTGTGAACAAAATTGGCTTTGGCTTGGTGGTCTATCAAATGGCTATCAGCGCTTCCAAGAAGTAGTTATCCAAAACAAAGCACCTGCCTTTTATAAATAAATCAGGTTGATACAGCGGCCTCTCCATTAGGAGGGGCCGTTTTTTTTGGTGGAAGAATTTAGGGTTGGAGAGGGGGGCGGTAGCTTCCGTTCACATCTCCTGTGCATAGCACCGGTAAAACCAGCGGGGCCTGGACTGTTGTTGGGAGGTTCACCACCGCTTCATCGCTAACCCAATCCCCGTTGGCAAACGTGTGAATCTGGCCCGAGTAACGAAGGGCAATATTCAACGCGTCGTTCGCATTAACGGCACCGTTTCCGTTCACATCTGCGGCCTTTAGGTACAGGCCTTGCAGTGTTTGAACCTGCGCAAAGTGCAGGGC
Source organism: Bacteroidota bacterium (assembly GCA_027485465.1). Classification (GTDB taxonomy): domain Bacteria; phylum Bacteroidota; class Bacteroidia; order UBA7662; family UBA7662; genus SYHX01. Next base: position 3,453 of record JAIXRA010000069.1, read on the forward strand.
CACAGCCAAGGCATCGGATGCATTCAATCCACCGTGAACCGTTGTCGGCAGGGCGCGGAGGCGATAGGTTCCGGGTGCAAGTCCGTAGAACCCCGCGTTTCCTTGGGCGCTGATGGAACTGTCCCTCATCCATCGGTTGTTATGATACAAGAGAACCTTGCCTTTGTTGATGGTATCTTGATGGGTATTGGCGTATTGAACACGGCCTCTGATCAGCAGGGGTCCGGGGAGGTCCAGGCTGTCTTGGTAGATTCGGATATAGTCGATTTGCAAACTATCGGCTTGGAAAAGGGGGGAGGAACCGGCCACCATCGCCACGTTCATGAGTAGGTATTGGGGCGCGTCAAAGGGCCAATTTTGGGAAGTTCGAGGGTTGGGTTGGTAGGTGTAGAGGGTTTGCCCGTTGATGGCAAAGGTGAGTTGCTGTGGGCTCCAATCCAGGCTGTACGTATGGTATTGGCTGCCAACTCCTGTGACTCGGCGGGTGGCTGTATTCACGGTTCCCCCAAAACTAGAGGGTGTATGAACGCTGCTGTGGACGATTTCGGGCTGGGTTCCCCAATGTTCCATGATATCGATTTCACCGCATGCAGGCCAGGCGGCTCCACCGAATCCCTGTTGTTGCCAATAAGCCCCCGGTTCTTGGACGTTACGGCCCAAAGTCCAAATCGCAGGCCAGGTCCCCGCTGCCATGGGCAAGCGGGCTCGACATTCCACCCGACCGTAACGGAAGGCAAATTTGGAATTGAGTCGGGCCGAGGTAAAGGCTTTGAGGACCCCTTGTTGGGTATGGTTTTGCCTTCGGGCCACGAGATTGAGCGCACCGTTGGCGATGTATGCGTTGCTGGGTAGGTTGGTATAATGTTGCAATTCGTTGTTATACCAACCAGTGCCGTTGGGTAGGAGGGTTTGGGGAAACCATTTGTTGGTGTCGATGCCTCCGTTGGTTTCGAATTCATCGCTCCAAACGAGGGCGCGCCCTCCTGAATAATAACCCGTTGTATCGTAGAGGAAATCGTCCAGGTAGGCGAGGACTTGGTCGCTGTTGTTTTCGCCGTTGATTTGGAGGACGATTCGATTGAAATCCGTTCGCTGCAGGGGAGAGGGGGAGGCGGCGCTTAGGTTGATCCACGGATCTCGTCGAAAATCAAAAACCACTTCTTGCCATTGGTCGATACCCAAGGGTTGAACAATTTCGCATTGGGTGCTCCAGGGCATGGCCAATCCGTTGTTCTGGAGTTTGAGGGAGATTCGGGGTGCCTGGTTACCGCTGAGTCCGCTGGAGGGTATATAGACTTTGAGTTTGAATCTGGACCGGGTACCGAGGTTCAGGGCCCATGGAAGGTCCAGGCGGACATTGGCATAGGTTCCTCCCTGGTCGTGGTAACGCAGGACGCCGGCCGATGGGTTGACTGTATTGGGTTGGGGGTTGTTAAAAGGTTGTTGAACCAGGCATTGGTCCCCGAACCAGGACCAGGCGCCGGCCGTTCCTTCAAAAGAGTCGCTTAGGATCGGGTTGGTTTGGGCTTGGGCAGAACC
>JAIXRA010000026.1 GCA_027485465.1 Bacteroidota bacterium
ACCACGGCGCGATCCCGGTGCCGGGCCAAGGCATAGGCATCCAAATCATGAATCTTGGTGCTGACCACAGTGGAACGGGCTTGGTATTTTTCGAGCATTTCAACCTGCTCCTTGATGCGGTGGGCTTCTTCGAAGGCCAATTGTTTGACCGCTTCTTGAAGTTGAACGCGCAGACTTTTGATAAGCCCGCCTAGATTGCCTTTTAACAATTGATGCACCGCTTCGGTGAGTTCTCGGTATTCCTCTTCGTTCTGCAATCCTGCACAAGGAGCCTTGCAGTTTCCCAATTGGTACTCCAAGCAAGGTCGGTAACCGGCCTTTTTGATATTGGAAGGGGACAAAAGCAGGGCACAAGTTCGAAGCGGGTACAATCGCCGTACCAACTCCAAAAGTGTGTACATGGCGGGGGGCGATGTATAGGGTCCGAAGTACCTGGCTCCGTCCTTTTGAACTTTTCGGGTCACCTCCAAACGAGGGAAGTGTTCGTTGCGCAGCACCAAAAACGGATACGTCTTGTCGTCCTTGAGTCGAATGTTATAGCGTGGCTGTAGCTTTTTGATGAGAACATTTTCGAGCAACAATGCATCGTGCTCGGTATCAACCACGGTGAACTCAATTCGATGGATCAGGCGAACCATCAAGCGAATGCGGTTGGGTGAGCGTTGTTCCAAAAAGTATTGGGAGACTCTTTTGCGCAGGTTTTTGGCTTTGCCTACGTAGAGCAAGGCTTCGTTTTTGTCAAAATAACGGTACACCCCCGGCGATTCGGGGATGGAATACTCCACCTGCTTGAAACCTTCGTTATCCATGAATCACGCCGCGATTATTCATCTCCGGGTTGGGGGAGCACCCTGGACTGAAACAGGCCACTGTGGAGAATGGTCTGGATCACCTCCCCGGGACGGACCTGTTGAGCCTCCCGGACCAAACGCCCGTCTTTCATGGTGAGGCTAAATCCTCTGCGCAGGACCGATCGGAAATCCAGGGCCTCCGCCTGCTTGCTCAGGGTTTCACAGCGTTGTTCCATCAAAGCCAAACGTTGAAGCAAACCGCGACGCAGTCTTTGTTCGCCTTCATCCACCCCTTGTTCCAAATCGTCCAGCATGGATAGCAAGGCTGAACCTGCGCGTTGTTCCATACGAATCAATTCTCTCGATAATTCGGCCGCATCCGGCGTGGCCAATTCAGCGGCCGCCGTGGGGGTAGGAGCTCGCAAATCGGCAGCAAAATCCACCAAGGTCACATCGGTTTCGTGGCCCACGGCCGTAATCACCGGCGTCTGCATTGCGGCCACGGTTCGAACCAGATGTTCGTTGTTAAAACACCACAAATCTTCCATGGACCCCCCTCCCCTGGCCAAGATGATCAACTCAATATCCGGTCGGGCATCCAAGGCTTGCAGGGCCTTGATCAGCGGCCCAACCGCCGCCTCCCCTTGAACCGGGCTGGGCGAAAGCACCACAGGCATGGCAGGAAAACGCCTCTCAACCGTCCGATAAATATCATGAATGACCGCCCCGTCCGGAGAAGAAACCACGCCCAAGGCCGAGGCATAGGCTGGGATGGTTTTTTTGTGTTCTCGGTCAAAAAGACCTTCCGCCTGCAATCGGTTTTTGAGTTGGACAAAGAGCGCAAAAAGATCCCCAACCCCCGTAGCGCGCAACGAATAGGCCTGCAATTGCAAGGAACCCCGGGGCACATAGTGTCGGATCTCACCACCTAGGATGACCCGGTCTCCCTCGGAGGGTTCCACCTCCAGCAGGCGGCGCTGGGCCTGAAACATAACGCAGGGAATTTGACTCCCGGCATCTTTGAGGGTAAAGTACAAATGGCCACTGCGGGCTCGGGTTAAACCCGCGATTTCTCCCTCGACCTGCAGGCGCCGAAAATAGGGGCTTCCTTCCAAGACGGATCGAAGCAATTCATTCAGACCGGTGACCGAAAGGGTGGCGTCGGTTGGTTGGCTCATGGTTCAAAGATCGCTGAACCGGATGAGCCCAACGCCACCTCCAAAATAGAGGGCCTTGACCTAATTTTGGCTCATGAATATGGAATCAAAGACCCCCCCCTCTTCCGGCAACAGCCCGGCTACGTCCATCCAAAAAGTTACCGTGGTCGGTTGTGGAACCATGGGCAACGGCATCGCCCAGGTTTTTGCAACCTGCGGCTACCATGTGGAGCTGGTTGACCTTTCGGCCCCCGCCTTGGAGAAGGCCATGTCCACCATTGCCCGGAATTTGGACCGGGTGGTTGCCAAAGGCAGCCTGGATCAAGAGAGCAGGGACGCCGCCCTGGCCCGCATTCATACCGGTACCAGCCTGGCCTCCGCAGCCCAAAATGCCGATTTGGTGGTCGAAGCGGCCACCGAAAATCGACAAATCAAGTTGGAACTGTTCCGGCAATTGGACCAATTATGCCCCCCAACTTGTATCCTGGCCACCAATACCTCCTCGATTTCGATCACCGATATTGCCGGGGCCACTGGGCGCCCCACAAGGGTGATCGGCATGCACTTCATGAACCCGGTACCGGTCATGAAACTGGTCGAAATTATCAAAGGTTATAACACCGATCCAGCTGTTACCGCGACCATCGTAGAGGTGAGCCGTCGCCTAGGGAAAATCCCGGTGGAGGCCAACGATTATCCTGGATTTGTGGCCAACCGTATTCTGATGCCCATGATTAACGAAGCCGTGCATACCCTCTACGAAGGCGTGGCCGGTGTCGCCGAAATTGATACCGTCATGAAGCTGGGGATGGCCCATCCCATGGGCCCCTTGCAATTGGCGGACTTCATTGGGCTGGATGTCTGCCTTGCCATTCTACGCGTCCTCCACGATGGCTTTGGGCAACCCAAGTACGCGCCCTGCCCGCTCTTGGTCAAAATGGTCTCCTCCGGCAACCTTGGCGTCAAAACCGGTAAAGGTTTCTACGCCTACCAAGCCGGGTCCAAAGACCTGGTGGTGGCACCTGAATTCAACGGAAGCCTTTGATCAACCCTGAAACGGGTAAGGGTACGTGGTCGGGGGCAATAGGTTCTCCTTGATGGTGCGAGCCGAAACCCAGCGCAACAAATTGAGGGAAGAACCGGCTTTGTCGTTGGTGCCGCTGGCTCTTGCTCCGCCAAAGGGCTGCTGCCCAACCACTGCACCGGTAGGTTTGTCGTTCAAGTAAAAATTTCCTGCTGCATGGCGCAGTTTGGCGGTGGCCAAATCCAGTGCATAGCGATCCGTGGCCAATACAGCCCCTGTCAGCGCATAGGGCGAAGTGTTATTGCACAGATCCAAAACCTCCTCGTAGCGATCGGCCGGATAAACATAGACGGTCAGAACCGGGCCAAAGAGCTCCTCGCACATGGTCCTGTATTTGGGGTTGGTCGTCTGAATCAAGGTGGGTTCGACAAAATAACCTTTGGACTTGTCACAGCCCCCCCCAACGAGTACTTCGCAATCGGGATGCTGTTGGGCTTCGTCAATGGCCGCCTTCAATTTGTCAAAAGACTTTTCGTCAATCACGGCGTTGATGAAGTTGCTGAAATCTTCGACACCGCCCATTTTCATGTGTTGCAAATCAGCCCGGACCCTTTCCAATACCTCAGGCCATAACACATCCGGAACATAGGCTCTGGAGGCCGCGGAGCATTTTTGGCCTTGGTATTCAAAGGCTCCACGCGACAAGGCGGTGGCCACCACGTCCGCAGGTGCCGAAGCATGGGCCACGACAAAGTCTTTGCCACCGGTCTCGCCCACGATACGGGGATAGGACTTGTAGAGTCCGATGTTACGACCAATTTGCTCCCAAATTTGATTAAAGACACCCGAAGAGCCCGTGAAATGGATGCCTGCAAAATCAGGGTGCTTGAAGATAACCTCTCCGGCCACCGGACCGGGAACAGGCACCATGTTGATCACCCCGTCCGGTAAACCGGCTTCACGAAACAAGCGCATAAGCCAATAAGCAGAATAAACCTGGGTATTGGCCGGTTTCCAAACCACCGTATTGCCCATTAAGGCCGCCGAGCAGGGAAGGTTGGCGGCAATGGACGTGAAATTGAAAGGGGTTAGGGCAAAAACGAACCCCTCCAAGGGCCGGTACTCGACTCGGTTCCAAGAGCCCGGCAAACTCTCGGGCTGTTGGCGATAAATCTCGGTCATGTACCGCACGTTGAAGCGGAAGAAATCAATCAATTCACAAGCCGCATCAATCTCGGCTTGGTAGGGATTCTTGCTCTGTGCCAACATCGTGGAGGCATTGATCAAATCCCGGTAAGGACCGGCCAACAAATCGGCCATGCGCAAAAAGACAGCGGCTCGCTGTTCCCATGGCAACGCCTCCCAGGCCGGCTTGGCTGCTAGGGCTGCATCAATGGCCTCTTCGACATGTTCGGCGGAACCCTCGTGAAAATGACCCAACGTATGGGCATGGTCGTGGGGTGGGGCTATGCGCCGGGTTTGTTTGCTGTGCACCTCCCGTCCCCCGATGATCATGGGGACCTCCACAGAACGAGAGCGTAGGTCCTGCAGTGTTTGTTGCAAAGACAAGGTCTCCGGAGAACCAGGGGCGTAAGATCGAACTTTTTCGTTAACGGCGGGGGGCACCGAGAAGATTCCAAAAGACATACACGATATTTAGACCCCAAAGGTACGAATCCACCTCATGAACCTTGAAAGCCTCCGCGATCTTTGCCTTGGTCTGCCCGACTGCACCGAGGACCTTCCTTTTGACGAAAATACCTTGGCCTTCAGGGCCCTGGGCAAAATTTTTGTGTTGACCGATTTGATCGAATCCGATCGATTCAACGCCAAATGCGACCCGGCCTGGGCCCTCGATTTAAGGGAACGCTATCCCAACGAAATTCTCCCCGGCTATCACATGAACAAAAAACACTGGAACACCGTCCGCATGGATGGCCGGATACCGAACCCCTTGTTAGAGGCCCTCGTGCGGCATGCCCATGCCCTGGTTCACCCGGTCTATCGCAAATCGGCCGGTAACTTTATACACCTCCCATGACCACGGCACCCCCATCGCAGGCCCAACCTCTGAACTCCCTGAGTCTGATCATCCCGGTGTACAACGAAGCCGGTCGGGTGCAGGCCTTGCTGGAAGCCTTGGCCAGGGTCCCATGGCCCAGCAGCCTCCAACATATTGAATACCTGTTGGTGGACGATGGCTCCACCGACGAAACCCCCGCCATTTTGGAGGGCTGGTGCCGCGAACACCCCGAATACCGCCTGCTGAGGCAAAAGGGCAACCGTGGCAAAGGCGCCGCCATTCACCTGGGATTGAGGGAAGCCGTGGGACAAGCCGTGGGCATCCAAGATGCGGACATGGAATTGCTTCCCTCGGATTGGCCGTCCATGCTGCAGGCCCTGGCTCTGCCCGGCATTGGCATGGTCAATGGATCCCGCTACCTACCAGGCCTTTATCGACCCCTGCACAGCTACCGCCGGTACATCGCCAACAAATTATTTAGCTGGTTGACCTCCCTGCTGATCGATATCCGCATCACCGATATGGCCTGCGGTCACAAATTGTTACGAAGGGATTTGATGCTCAGTCTGGATCTCTGCGAAGAACGCTTTGGAGTCGAATCCGAAATTCTTATCAAAAGCGCCCGCATTCGGCGCAACCATATCGTAGAAATTCCGGTGCATTATTTTGCACGACATCAAGGCGAAGGCAAAAAATTCCGCACCGTGGATGGTCTGGGTATCCTTTGGAAAATTATTCGGTATAGCCTAGCCCCCTTACCTCCTTCGGCCCTTCGCTACCGAACCCAAGGCAACTAGGCTCCCAAAGCTCTGCACGGCGACCCTGCCCCGCACGGGCAAGATCTCCGTTGGGTGGTACCGCCATGGCGTCTAGGCCTACCGGAAAGGAGCTTTGCCACCACACGGCCCGGTACCAATCCTTCCCGGTGGCATCCCAATGCAGAAGCGCAATGCGGTACTGCCAGCTCTGGTGGTACTGGAGGGCCACGGTATAACCCAAAAAAATCAGCAAGCCGAGTCCGAACACCCAGCGCCGCAAAGCGTCCAAGGCCCGATGCTCGCCTAGGAGTGGACGGTGAATCCAGCCCATCAAGCGATGGACCACCCCAAGACCGGCTGGTACCAAGGCCGGGTACCATTCCACCAGGACCCTACCGCCCAAAGACCCCCCAAACCACCAGGACCACCACGATGCATAAACATAGATCACCAAAGGAAGGACCCCCGTCAGGGCAAAAGCCAGGGGAAAAGGCTCCGAGGCCAGACTCCTCTTCCACCATCCCTGAATCAAGCAGGCCAATGCCCAGCACCAACCCCCGATCACCAAGACCATGACCGGGTTGTATAACAACCAACCTTTGCGGTAACTCAACAAAAACTCTGCTATCCGGGGATCCCCCCAAAAAAATCGCTCACCTTGGTACGAATAAAAAAGGAAATTACCCGTAACATATTTCCAATAAAGGGATTGCAAAAAAAACGGTAATAAAAAAACAAAAAGCAAGAGGAAAAGATGACCTGCGCTGCGAGTCAGCCGCAGCCACCACCAACGCAGTCCCGAGCCACCGCTATAAAGCAAGGGCAAGAGCCCGGCGATCAAAAGAGTTGGACGTATCAAAACCAACATTCCCAAGGCCAAAGCCATACCCGCTTCATGCCGATTCGACGGCTTCGTTCCTTTCATGGCACGATGCGTACACCAGAGCAAAACCGACATCCAAAAAAACGAAAAGCTATGCGACATGGCCGGCTCGTAGACCAGGTAATTCCACAAATTGGTGGCCCCCACCAGCACCCAAAGGGCCAGCCCCACCATCCATGGACCCCAAAAAGACCTCAACCAGGAGCGAAGGACCCACAAACCCAAACAACCCCAAACGAATCCGGCCAAAGCAACGGCCGCTTGGTAAGGCCGACTAAAGCCATCGGGTTCATGACCCAAAACAGGAGCCAAAAAATGGGCCACCCCAAAAAACGGACTGATCATCAAGGCCACCCCCATGGTCGTCTTAATGACCTTGTCCCCTTCGGGCGTTGTTTCGGGCCAATAACGATGCCTATGCAAGTGGACATCCGCACGATTCGGATCCTCCACAAAGGTTAATTTGAGATCGTCCTCAATAAACAAAGCAGGCAAATAGGCGTAATACGAAAGAACATCCCAATAGATGGGGCGCAGGTTGGGTTTGCGTTCCGCGGAACGGTCCAAATGAACCCATTCAAAACACAAAACAAACTGCAACCCCAACAACAGCCAGACGGAGGGGTCGCGCCGCATCAAAACAACTTTTGCTGCTCTCCCCCGCTACCAGAACCTCCTTTGGCGCCGGGACCTCCTTTGCCATTGGCAGCAGCCTTGCGGCCTTTGGCAGGGGGCGGACCCACCTTTTCTTCGTTCCAAATATCCTGACGGTTCTTCTCTAACATGGACTTCTCGTCCTCGGTCAGGTCTTCGACCCCCATCGGATTCATCAATTCGGCGCTGAGCAGAGGCAAAGGAGTCAATCGATTCCCCAAGGCCTTCCAACCTTTGACCTCAATGAACTGATCCAATTCCAAAACCTTGCGGTCTTTTTTGCGGGTGGTCCCCCATTCGAAGGCAACGCGCGGTGCCGGATGTTGCCAGGCAAAGGCCGCTTTGGCTCCTTTGTCCTCGCTAACAAACCCAAACCGCTTCCCCTGGGTGGAGGTCTCAATCAAGAATCGCTTGATATACCAAGCCTTGGAGGACGGAACGTAATGACAAACATTCAAGGGGGTTTCGGGCAACCATTTGTTCAACAAAAGGAGCTCGGCCGTTTCAAAACGCCGCTGCAAAGAAGGCTCCAAAATCTCGTAGGACCCCTCTTCGTAAACCGCTAACAACAAATCTCCGGTGTTAAAATGACCCATAAAAACACCGCGACCGTCCTGGTTCAGGCGACCTACCGGCGGATCAAACCAGAAGGGCCTTCCCCCTAGATTGGAGCTGCCTTTTTCTTTAAAAACCACCTTTTTGATTGGGTATTTAGTCACTAAATTCCCCACGGCTGAGCGGTTTTTGATGGTTAATTCCGCAAAGTCAAAATCAAAGGCTTTGATATGAGCCCTGCATCCCGGATGCAACTGAATTTGAACACGTTCGGATTCAGCATTGGGGTTGCAAGACAAATACTGAACACGGGTATGCGGTGTTCCTTTGGTCAGGTCGTATTCCTTGTCCCGAATAATACCCCCAATCTGAAACCTCTTGACCAAACTATGGCCCGATTCCCCATCGGTGTAAATCATGTTATAGGCCGTTCGGTCATCCTGACGCCGGTAAAGGTCCACCCATAAAATATCCTTGCCCACGTAGGCCTTTTCGGATACCTTGGTCACCACGCATTTGCCGTCCCGGCGGATCACAACGATTTCATCCAAGCTGGAGCATTCTCCGACCAATTCTTCTTTTTTGAGGCCGGTCCCCACAAATCCTGTAGCCCGGTTCACATAAAGCTTCTCACTGGCCAAGGCCACTTGAGAGGCCTGGATGGTATCAAAGGTCCGAATTTCGGTTTTGCGTTCCCGGCCTTTTCCAAAATCCTTGAGGAGACGCTGATAAAAATCAATGGTATAGCCCGTCAAATTGGAAAGATGAAGCTCGGTTTCCTTGATTTGGTCCTGAAGGGCCTTGAGTTGTTCGGTGGCTTTGAAGCTATCGTATCGGCTGATGCGTTTAATCTTGATCTCAGTCAAACGGACCAAATCATCGCGGGTGATTTCCCTGCGAAAACGTTTGCGATAGGGCTGCAAGCCCTTGTCAATGGCGTCCAGTACCGCCTCCCATGTTTCGCATTCTTCGATCTTGCGATAGATTCGTTCTTCGATAAATATCTGCTCCAGAGAGCCGGCATGCCATTGCTCGGCCAGATCGGCTTTGCGTAACAAAAGTTCCTGTTCCAGCAGGGACATCGTTTGGGCGGTATTGGCTCGAAGGATATCCGAAACGCCTCGAAACGCCGGGGTCTTGCCTTCGATAACACAGGCATTGGGGGATATCGAAACCTCGCAATCCGTAAACGCGTACAAGGCATCCACCGTCTGGTCCACCGAAACTCCTGCCGGCAACTGGATTTCAATTTCGACCCGCTCGGCTGTGTTATCCACGACTTTGCGGATTTTGATTTTGCCACTCTCGTTGGCCTTGAGGATGGAATCGATGATCCCCCCGGTGGTAGTCCCAAAAGGGATTTCCCGGATGATGAGGGCTTTTTTGTCATTCTCCTCGATACGAGCCCGGCAGCGGATTTTTCCACCACGGCTACCGTCTTGGTAATGAGAAGCATCCATCAAGCCCCCTGTCGGAAAATCCGGCAGTAAAACAAAAGACTGTTTACGCAAGATGCGAATCGATGCCTCGATGAGTTCGATGAAGTTATGGGGCAAAACGCGGGTAGCCAAGCCCACCGCAATCCCCTCTACACCCTGCGCCAGCAACAAAGGAAACTTGGCTGGCAACGTAACGGGTTCCTTCTTGCGACCATCGTAGGTCATTTGCCAAAGTGTGGTCCGGGGATTGAACAAAACCACCTTCGCAAATTTGGACAAACGGGCCTCGATATAACGAGAAGCGGCGGCCGAATCCCCGGTACGAACATCCCCCCAATTCCCTTGTGTTTCGATCAAAAGATCCTTTTGGCCCAAGCCAACCAAGGCATCTCCAATCGCAGCGTCACCGTGGGGGTGGTACTGCATGGTCTGACCGATTAAATTGGCCACCTTGTTGAAGCGACCGTCATCAATCACCTCCATCGCATGCAAAATTCTTCGCTGAACGGGCTTGAGTCCATCCTCCAAAGCGGGGACCGCTCGTTCTAATATAACATAGGATGCATAATCCAAGAACCAGTCCTCGTACAGGCCAGCGACCGGTTTGTGTACCACATTACTGGCATGACCCGGCACCGGGGGAGGTGGAGGTGGAGATGATTTACGAGCCAAGGGTTGGGGTTTTGGGCGACTGCGAAGATAAACCCGCAAGCCAAGGTTGCACAATCCACCCCAGCAAAGGGACGGCCAACGCACCCACCGCGTTTAGCCACAGGTAGGGAATTTCCGCCCCAAAATAAAGGAGGAGTACCAAGGCTTCCGTTAACAAGGCCGCGAGAAGGACCGAAGGGGCCCGCAGTCCCTTGCTAAAAAAAGCGCTTAGAAAAATTCCCAGGATGGTCCCGTAGACCAAGGATCCCAACACATTGACCGCTTCGATCAGGGTCCCCATCCGATCCGCAATCAAGGCAAAGCCCACCGCATACAACCCCCAAGCGAGCGTAAAGAGTCGGCCCATGGCCAGGGCTCTGGGGCCTTCTGGTGAATGACCGGTCCATCGGGCATAAAAGTCCACCAGCGTGGTCGTGGACAAGGCACTCAATTCGGCCGCAGTGGAGGACATCGAAGCGCAAAACACCATCGAAATCAACAAACCAACCAAACCAACGGGTAAAAAATCCAAGACATAGCGGATGAAAATAAAATTGGTATCCGAGCCGTCATCCCCCGAAGCCATGGACTTGTTCCGCTCACTCACCAACGATTGAATGGAATCCAATCGAGCTGCACTACGTTTAAATTCCATACCCAAGCTATCCTTGCGTTGGGGATAAGTTGCAGCCCGCCAAGCCTCGGCCGTCGCTCGGCGGCGAAGCGCCTCCTGCTCAAAGAGAACCCGGTCATGGGCCGCCACCCGTTCGGGGTGTTTGAAATTCAAAGGCGGCGTCTCAAACACATAAAAAACATACATCAAAACACCCAGGCCCAGAATCATCAATTGCATGGGAAGCTTGAAGAATGCATTAAGCATCAAACCTTTGCGGCTCTGACTTAGGGATTGCCCGCCCAGGTAACGTTGGACCTGGCTTTGATCGGTCCCAAAATAGGATAACATCAAAAATCCACCCCCGACCAAGCCAGTCCACAAGCTATATCGATCGTTCCAATCCAGGCGCAGGACCAAGGCCTGGGTTTTGCCGGCCAAGGCCGACAGTTGCAAGGCATCGGAACCACTCCAATCCGATGGTAGGCTGCGAAACATCCACCAACCGGCCAAAACCATGCCCAGAAGGATCACCGACATTTGGAGTAATTGCGTACGGGCAACGGCCCTCGAACCCCCACTTAGAGTATACGCCAAGACCACCGATCCGGTTAATAGATTCGTCCATAACAAATCCCAACCAAGGGCCGTACTCAAAATCAAAGCCGGGGCGTAGATGGTCAGACCGGCCGCCAAGCCCCGCTGGGTCAGAAACAAAAAGGCGGCCAATCGGCGCACACGACCGTCGAAGCGGGTCTCCAGGTATTCATACGCGGTATATACATTGAGCCGGTAATAAATGGGCAGGGCAACCACCGAAAGGACCACCATCGCCAAAGGCAAACCCAGGTAAAATTGAATAAAGCCCAGGCCTTCACGGTAGGCTAAACCAGGAGCCGACAAAAAGGTAATTGCGCTGGCCTGGGTGGCCATAATGCTAAGTCCTACCATCCAACCCGTCTGTGAACGTGAGCGTAGGTAGGATTCGGCCTGACCTTGGCGGCTCATGGACCACAAGCCATAGGCCAGAATAAGGCCTTGGCTACCCAAAAAAACCAACCAATCCAGCGTACTCATGAACCAATTCGAGTCAAAAAGGCCAACAAACCCACAAAAGCCAACCAAAACAAGGCCAGGGCCAGGTACCAACGAGGCCAGGGGTTCGGCCCGCCCGACTCCTTCGCTGATGAGCCCAAAACCTTTTCGGTCTCAGGGTGCATATTCCACCAGGTTTTGCAACAAACGAAACGCGCCCGGTACGCCCTGAGGGCATTGACGAAACAGCGACAAGGCGCAATAAACAACCGTGCCTTTTCCGTAACGACCGACCAAGAGCGATCCCTTTTGTTCCTCTTCCCCACGGTCGTTCATACCCAACAAGGGGGTCCAGGCAGGATCCCATTGCTGCGCAAAATACAAACCTCGTTCTTGGACCCAACCTTCAAAATCATTGGATAACAATTGATTGGGCTTGTTTAACAAGGAATGATTGGGAACCAAAAAGCGAACCTCGGCCTGTTCTTCGGTGACACGCGATCGACCCAACTGCAAGGGAATGGGCGTCCATTGTTTTAACAACAAATTGGAGGTCGTTTGGTATTGAATGATCAGATGTCCTCCCTGGGCCGCATAGTCCGTGAGCATGGGTTGAATCCGGGAGAGGTATCGGCAGGTATTGTAAAAGCGAACTCCCAGCACAATGCTTTGACAGGTCTTGAGCAAAGCCGGGGTCGCGGTGGCGGGATCCAAGTCCACCACCCGGTAACCCATTTGGGCCAAGGCGGTCATGGTCTCATCCCCGGCACCCCGCAGGTAACCAACCACCTTTCCCGAGGATTTTTGATGCAAGCGAACCACCGTAGCCTCCACCGGAACCACCCGGGTCTGGATTGGAATGTGCCCGTACTCAAGACGCACCACCGAGGCCAATTCCTGGGGAATCCATCGGCCCTGAACCGAACGGTACACGGCAGGCGTCACGATACCCCCCTGACCTCCCTCCCGACCTACGGTCGTCAAAACAGCTTCCCAGGTATACAGGGAATCGGGGCGCGGGTTCAGGAGAAGAGGCGGCTCCGATACCAATCGCCAACCTTCGGGCCAACCCGCCAAGCCCCAGCGAAGGGTATCCGTCCTCTTGGGGGCTGTCGGACCTCCCTCGATCCGCAGCGACAATCGAAAACGTAATTCACGGACCCCATCGGGTACGACCAACTGACGGGGCTCCAGGCCAAGCTGCCAAGCAGGCACCACTTCCATCGGACGGTAGCGTTCGCCCAAAACAGGATCCGTCCATTTGTAGAGCAAAGGCGTACGCAATGTTACGGGAATCTCCATGGCCCCGATCGACCACGACCAATGCGATTCCACCATCAGGGATGGAGGCGACTCGGGGCGATGAGATCCAAAATCAGGCACCGAATAATGCGCGGAGCGTGGACCCTCTGCTTTCCAGAAAGGACCGGACATGGGCATACCCTCGGGCAATGCTGCTCTGAAAACGTAGCGATGGAGGGAATCCCCCAAATCGTTGGCCGTAGGCGCTGTCTTTCCATCCCAAAGCGTCCGTTCCTGACCGTTGGGCCACAAGCCCAACAACCTCAAACTTAGCGGTACCGCCTTCACGGTAGCCGATGGGTTGCGACGCAAAACCTGCCATTCCCAATTCAACGAATCACCGGGGACCACGGCAGGCTGAGTGGCCACGGCCTCCTCCCATAGGCCGCTGATTTCAACCAATAAACGATTGACTTTTTCTTTGCGCTCCCTTGCCAAAAGTCGGTCTTCATCGGAACGTGTGGGGTCCTCAAGAATTCGGTTCAAGAAGGGCAGCATCGGTGCCAGGCCCTTGAGCCAAGCCTCGGTGTTTTCGGTTTCCAACAACGCATACAAACCGCGAACCTCTCGTGTCCATTCATCCCAATCCGTCGAAGCGGTTCCGTTCATGACCGATCGCTCCAACCCTTCCAAGGGATCATGAATGGCCGAATCCCCGGCCAACCACTGAAAATATTCCCGCTCCGTACCACGCTGACGGGCCGCCCCAAAGCCCTGACTTTGGTGCATGGAACGACTTTCGGCAGCCAATTCACCGTAGGACCGACCCAAGCGTGGATTGTAGGTCCCCACATCGAGGCTCAGCAAACCGGTTTTGTCGTAGTCCTGACGACCGTAAAACCACCAGCTGGTGTTCCACACCAAGCGGGATGGTTGCCAGACACGCACCTGACTCAATTGCTCTGGAAAGCGATTGCTATCACCCGCTGCAAAAAAAGCCTCCACCGCCAATTGGGCCGAAGCGGTATGATGCCCGTGGGTTGCAGCCGGTAAAGGACTAAATCGCGTGACCAGGAGGCGGGGCTTAAAAAGCCTGATGACCCATACCACATCCGCGAGGACCTTTTCACGGTCCCAATGTTGCCAGGTCTCGTCCGGATTCTTGGAAAAACCAAAATCATTGGCCCGCGTAAAAAACTGCTCCGCACCGTCCACCCTGCGGGCCGCTAACAATTCTTGGGTACGAATAATTCCCAAATCGTATTCGGTATGATCTCCTAGTAGATTTTGTCCGCCATCCCCCCTGGTCAACGAAAGGTACCCGGTTCTCCAACGCTTATGGCGAGCCATAAACGCCAAGAACCGGGTATTCTCGTCGTCGGGATGAGCAGCGATGTACAAGACCGAGCCGTCCACCCCCAATCCCCGAATTTCTTCGCGGATTTGATCACGGGTCCAACCGGGACGATAGCCAAAGCCACCCTGTGCCATTCCACCAAGTGGAGATGCCAACAGAACAAGGAGGAACCATACGACCCAGAGCCTGGGCCGGCTCCAACGGTCGGTGCAAGATTTTTGCCTCAATTATTTGCGCTTCTTTCCGGCAGGCACCAAGGGTCCGGCTGCTTCGTTCCAGGTCTTCATGTTTTTGGCGATATCGCCCGCATAGCCCTGGTACCAATCCGAATTCTCGGCCTCGCCTTTGATACGAGCCTGATCAGCCTGATCAGCAGCCAGTCGGAATTCAGCACGCGCTGCATGCACCCTGGCCAAAATCCAGCGAGGGTAAAAATGTTCGCCGTTCAAACGCACCGCCTTTTGAGCTAACTCGAGGGCATAGGCTGGATCGTTCCCGTTCTCCAATACAAAGGCCGCTGCATTCGCACAGGGGTACCAATCTCCGGGGCGGTCGACAAAGAATTTGCGAACATTGGCCATGCCCAAGCTCTTGGCATCGGACTGAATGGGGAGCGTCCAGGTCGTAGGTCCCCAATGCATCCGCAACTGGGCCGAGGACATCCCGATGTACTCCAGGCTGTATTGCAAGCGCTCGGCAAAGGAGGGTGCCGGGGCAATTTGGACTTCGGTCCGAACAATGTCCAGACTCTCTTTGAAATTGGTGGACCCCCATTGGCCCTCGTTGCTGTTCAAGGCCAAAATCCAAGGTTTGTCAGCGCGTGGAATCAAGTACAAGGCATACTTACCGGCCTTGAGGGTTTGTCCACCCACCTGAACTTCGGTGCTAAAGGAAATCCAAGTGGCCGAATTGGCTCCGCTTCTCCAAATTTCATCAAATGGAACCAGGCTACCCCACAAAGCGCGGCCGTTAACGCCCGGAGATCCATAATCCACCTCGATATCGGTCACACCCATCGTGAGACGGGCCCCGCAACGGGGGGAAGGCTGAGGCAAGGCCAATTGGGCAGAAGCTGGCAAAATCATGGCCTGCCCAAGGGTTAGCAAGAGGAAACCAGATAAGGCGGTTAAAAATTTCTTCATGGTTGTTTTTTTTTTCAAAACTAAGGCAAAGCAGGACACCTTCGGGGTCGCTCCCCTCCCTTGCTTTTATTTTAGGGGCATGAAAAATGAACTGGTCCTGGTGGACACCCAAATCCGACCCGGTGTCGCTCTGTTGCGCCTCAACCGGCCCAAAGAACTCAATGCCCTGAATCTCCAATTGATGGCCGAATTACGAGATGCCCTGGCCATCCTGGATAAGGACGAAAACGTACGCGCCATGGTCTTGACTGGCAACGAAAAAGCGTTTGCGGCTGGAGCAGACATCCATCAGATGTCCGGAAAAGGGGCCATTGATATGTTATTG
Source organism: Bacteroidota bacterium (assembly GCA_027485465.1). Classification (GTDB taxonomy): domain Bacteria; phylum Bacteroidota; class Bacteroidia; order UBA7662; family UBA7662; genus SYHX01. The sequence goes on from JAIXRA010000026.1 coordinate 15,650, forward strand.
ATTGACCAATTTGCGACCTGGGAACAAATTCGTCGCCTCAAGAAGCCATTGATTGCGGCTGTTTCAGGCTTTGTACTCGGGGGTGGCAACGAGTTAGTGATGCATTGCGACCTGGTGGTCGCTTCCGAAACCGCCCGCTTTGGACAACCCGAAATCCTCTTGGGTATCATGCCGGGTGCCGGCGGAACCCAACGTCTCACCCGGCAAATTGGCAAGGTGAATGCCATGGAAATGGTCTTGACTGGGCAACCTGTTTCGGCCAAGCAAGCCTTGGCCTGGGGATTGGTGAACCGGGTGGTACCGGTTGAGGTGTACCTGGACGAGGCGCTAAGGTTGGCATCTGAAATAGCCCTGCGGGCCCCGTTGGCCGTTCGGCTAGCCAAAGAATCCGTCCTCAAGGCACAGGATAGCAACCTCAGTGAGGGCTTGGAATTCGAACGCAAGAATTTCTACATGCTCTTTGCCAGCGCCGACCAAAAAGAAGGGATGGACGCCTTTGTAAACAAAAGGCCCCCCCAATTCACCGGCTCTTAGGAACGAAATCCAAAAATCCCCAAAGCAAGAATTCCAAAATAAGCCATCATCCAGATGGCATAAAACCCGGCGGCGCGGTGCAAGGGTGCCCGGCTTCCCGTTACTCCCCCCCAGGCCATACCTCGTAACATCAAAAAAGCAATCATCCACCAAGCCAGGTAATTTTGGAGAGGGGCTACCACCAAAGACCCAGCCCAACCTTGCATCGTTGTTTTCTGATCCCAGACCCAAAAGCCCAATCGCGTCGAGCCGGGTTCAATCAAAAGATCCATCCCCATCACCAAAGCGCCCCCCAATACATCTCTCAACCACGATGGGATGGGGCTGCTTGTTTTGGACGGTAACCATCCACGCACCGCCCAAACCAGAACAACCCAATTCAAGCCAATGAGCGGGGGAACCCCCCACCACCGAGGCCCTAGCCAAGGACCGTAATGATAGGCCCCAAATACCAAGCCTGTTTTCACACCCAACCATTCCATGCTCCAACCAAAAGCATAACACAAAAAAACAACCATCCAATCCCGCGGATGGAAAGCCTCGCGATCGGACCACCCCACCCACAACGCGCCCAGGCTGAGGACCGGAAAGGTCATCTTGACAAAAAACCAATCAAAAGGCGTAAAGATGGTCCCCAAGGCCCCGCACCCAAAAATGAGAGGCCACCACCAACGATAACGCCACGGGCTGTTAAGCAACCTCACTGCCTGCGTGGGGCCTTATTCCGATGAATGAGAGCGATGCTTGCCTTTGGACTTATGCAAGCCGTCCATTAACCAACGCGTGGCAATCTGTGCCGAATGCAAGCAAATGGGAATACCACCGCCTGGATGCACCGATCCGCTGCAAAAATACAACCCGTGAATCCGAGGGTGCTTGTTGGGATAACGCCGAAAGGCCGAAAAAACAGAATTGGAATGAGGTCCGTAAAGAGCGCCTGCATAACTACGGGTTGTTTTTTCGAAGGTGATAGGCGTCATAACATTCTCATCTACAATCAAATCCTCCACATTCACCTCGAGTTCCGAAGATAACCGCGCAAGAATACTGCTGCGGGTAATTTGGGAAATTTTCTCCCAATCTTGTTTTTGATCGCAGGGCATGTTCACCATAACAAACCAGTTTTCGTGGCCATCGGGTGCATCGCTCTTGTTCAACTTGGAGCTGACATAGAGATAAATCGTGCTTTCCTGAGGAACTTGTTTGCTACCTATAGCCTCAAATTCCCTGCGGTATTTGCGGGAAAAAAACAAATTATGCAAATCGAGCTGCGGGAAAGAACCCTTGATACCCCATTGAAAAACCATGGCCGACATCCCCAAGTCCTTGGCTTTCATTTTGGGCTCTAGCAAATCCCTGGAAAATAGATATTCCTTGGCATAGGCAATATCCACCGCCGAAACCACCCGGTCAAACGGAATACGTTCCCCGTCCACTTTAACAGCCAAGATACGGTTTTGGAAAACATGAAATCGTTCAACTTTGGTTCCCAAACGAACCTCCACGCCAAGCTCTTCGATGAGCTTCTTCAAGGCATCCCGAATGGCGATCATCCCACCCCGAGGATAATAGGCCCCCAGGCCGTATTCCACATGGTTGATAAGGGCAAGTGTTCCGGGAGCTTTGTAGGGATCGGAACCATTGTAGGTCGCCACCCGCGAAAACAACTGGGTCGTACGTTCTCTGTCAAATGCCGAACGATTGAACTCGTACAAACTCTGGAAAGCACCCACAAATGGTAGGGCGAAAAGTTTAAAGAAATTGGAAAAAGACCAAAGGTCTGAGCGACGGTGGATGGACTTTCGCAAGAAAACAGGAGCTGTCAGGTTGTATAACCATTGAACCTTCTTGAAATACTTCCGAACCTTTTCGGGGTCTTCGTTGAATTTATCGTAAAGTTCGATCCCTAGCTTTTCTTGATCGGCCCAAGCATCCACATAAGTCCCCTTACCGTAATGGTAACGTGTGATCAAATCGAGCTTGTCGTATTGGAGATAATCCCTCAAATCCTTGCCACAATCGCTAAACAATTCTTCGAGGGTTTCGGGCAGTGTAAACAAAGACGGACCGCAATCAAAGCGAAAACCGGCGCTGTGGCGATCGCTCAATTTGCCTCCCAGGGTATCGTTGGCCTCAAAGAGGACCACCTGGCAACCGGATGCCGCCAATCGGGCGGCCGATGCCATCCCGGCAATTCCGCCCCCTACAACGGCAACGCGGGCTTGAATTTTGCGGTGCCTATGGGGGCGCCTCGACTTTTCGGAGATAGGGGGCATGGTCTACGGAGGTTCGAATTCCCGAAATTAAAAGGTATTTCGAACTCTTTATTGGACTTTACCCAAAAAAAACACCCAATCCAAATCACCCTTGGGGCCCGCGTTCCGGATTTGCTCTGGACGAAGCGCCGCACGGGCCCGAACCAAAAACGCTTTATCCTCCCCTTTATGCTTGGATAGGCCCAACCAAGCAGGTATTTCGCGTTCTAACACCCAGCGCAACAGTCGCCAACGGGGGTTGGTAGGATCCTCTGATACCGCCCGATTCAAATCTTCGACCGCCGCCTTGGCCCCGCTGTATTTCTGAACGGTCCCCTCCATGGAAGGGACGGCCAGACCTCGGTAAGCCCCCCGGTAGGCGATGGGCACCCGACCCATCCCTCCTGCTTTGGCCATTAATGCATGGTATTCCTTCTCGGTAAATCCAGAGGAAGCCCACTCAAAATAACAAAACAAAGACCAAGCCTGTTGATTCAAACAGGCTGTATTCCCTTTGGATTTGGAGGGAACCGGAGCCAAGGCCATGAACACGGCGCTGACCCCAACAACCATTAACTTAAGCGATGCTCGAGCACCGAATAGCATAGAAGTGCGGCTTTTTCGGCATTGGAGATCCGAATTCGTTCCTGCAAGATTTGTTCGGAACTGGAACGCTGTATTTTCCGAAAAAGATTGCGGTAAAATCGGTAAGCAGTGAGAACGCCAATCCGAGCCCCTTTGGGCAAACGGCGAATGGCATCGTACGCGCAACGAAAATCCTCTTCAATATCCTCTTCGATTTCGCGCTTGGAGCGCTCATCCAAATGCAGGCCCAGGTTCAAATTCGGGAAATACGTGCGGCCCCGGTTTTGGTAATCATCCTTGAGATCTCGCAGGAAATTTACTTTTTGGAAGGCCGCCCCCAAAGCCCGGGCACCCTCCTTGAGTTCATCGTAAAGTCCTGGTTTTTCGGCACAAAAAACACGCAAACACATTAAACCCACCACCTCTGCCGAACCGTAGATATAATTCTCGTAGGATTCCTTGGCATAGGTCACTTGGTCCAGGTCCATCGCCATGCTATCCAAAAAAGCATCGATAAGTTGTATTTCGATGCCGTAACGCTTCACGGTTTGCACAAAACAATCCAAAACGGGGTTGAGGCTGATTCCTCTTTCGAGGGCCAGATAGGTATCCCTGCGGAATTCTTCCAGAAGGGTGGTTTTGTCGTAATCGTGGAATGTATCGACAATTTCATCGGCATACCGAACAAATCCGTAGATGGAATAAATCGGAGCCCGAAAGGAGGGCTGAAAAGCCAAAATACCCAGCGAAAAAGAAGTGCTGTATTGCCGGGTAATCAGCCTGGAGATAGCGAAGTTGGTTTCGCGGTACAAATCCATCATATCGGTAATTTGATTGTAAGCTAGGGCATTTTAGAGCGCTTGCGTCGTTTTGTCCTGATTTAGTGAAACAATTGAAGGAGCCAATGGTTTGGATTAGGCCTTCAAAGGATGTTCTTTCATGAGTTCCCCGGCCACCACCTGGCCCGAAATCAAGGATGGAGGAACCCCGGGACCGGGCACGGTTAACTGCCCACAGAAATACAGGTTGGACAGGGTTTTGTGCTTGAGGGATGGTTTGAGCAGGGCGGTCTGAGTCAGCGTATTGGCCAGCCCGTAGGCGTTGCCCTTGAACGAATGATAATCCTTGACAAAGTCCCGATGAGCATAGGATTTGCGGTAAACAACATGGCTGCGGATGGCCTGCCCGGTCAAGCGTTCAAATCGATCCATAATGAGGTGGTAGTACTTTTCACGCAATTCCTCGGTGTCTTCCAGGCCCGGAGCCAAAGGAATCAAAATCACCAGGTTTTCCATCCCAGCAGGGGCCACCCCCGGGTCGGTTTTGGAAGCAAGAGATGTGTAAAAAAGCGGCTTGCTGGGCCATTGAGGATGGGTGTAAATTTCCTCGGCATGCAATCCAAAATCTTCGTCAAAAAACAACGTATGATGGGTCAATCCCTCCAAGGGCTTGGAGAGTCCGATATAAAACAAAAGACTGGAGGGCGCCAACACGCGGCTTTCCCAATACGAAGCCGAATAATTCCGGTGGTCAGCCGGCAATATTTCCTGATCAAAGTGACGGTAATCCGCCCCAACAACCACCGCATCCGCTTCGTATTCGTTATCCATGGTTAACACCGAACGAACCCGACCACCTTGGGATTTCACAGATTTAACTTCTTGATTGTAAATGATTTCCACGCCTAGTTCTTGGGCCAGCGAAACCATCCCATCCACAATCTTGCCCATACCGCCCATGGGGTACCAGGTCCCCAGACCCAGGTCGGCGTAATTCATCAAGCTGTACAAAGCCGGTGTGTTACGGGGCGTAGCTCCCAAAAAAAGAACAGGGAATTCCATCATCTGAACGAGGTGCGGATGTTTGAAATGAGCCCGCACATGGGATGCCATCGACTTGAAAACATCCATTCGTAACACATCCCATATCAGTCGAGGACTCAGAAATTCGCCCAAGCTGCGACCCGGTTTGAAAACCAAATCCCGGATACCGACTTCGTACTTGTAGGCGGCCTGTTTCAAAAAGGAACGCAACTTCAAACCCGCGCCCTTTTCGTAGGACTCAAAGAGAGCTTCCAGGGCTTCAGCTTGAGCAGGAACCACCAAGCGCTGTTCCGCCCCGTAAACGATGGTATAGGCCGGGTCCAAACGAACCAGTTCATAATAATCGGAGACCTTTCGGCCAAAAAGCCCAAAGTACTGCTCAAAAACATCGGGCATCCAATACCAGGATGGACCCATATCAAAGCGAAAACCCGCTTCGCTGAGAACACGGGCTCGGCCTCCGGGTTCACTATTCTTTTCAAGCAAACGCACGCGGTAGCCCTTGGAAGCAAGGACCGAGGCCGCCGACAATCCGGCGAAACCCGACCCCACCACCACGACCTTAGGGGAGGTTGATGTTGAATGGCTCATGTTCTTAAAACAAAAACACGGCCAAATGGCTTGAAATGTTGAAAAAAAAGACGGATGGTCCCAGCAGGCCCCGTGAAACTAGGCTGCGTTCAACCCGTACTGGTCCCCGTAGACCGATAATTTGCGCTTGAGGACCTTGCGAGCCAAGTGAATACGGGTTTTGACGGTCCCTATGGGAATTCCAAAACGATCCGCGATGTCCTGGTATTTGTGACCCTTGAAATTGAGCATAAAAGCTTCCCTGAGCTCAAAGGGCAACAAGGCGATGGCTTTGTTGAGATCATCCATGACCATTTTGGATTCGGCTTGGTTGGGAATCCGCTGGCTGGGCTGGTTGATATAGTAATCTTGGTCGGTTTGATCGCTGAAGGTATTGCGCTTGACTTTGCGGCGGTAATTGTTAATGAAGGTATTCTTCATGATGGTGTACAACCAACCTTTGAGGTTGGTATCCGGTGCAAACCGGTCCCGGTTCGAAAAAGCCTTCAGGTAGGTTTCCTGGAGTAAATCGTGGGCTTCCTCTTTGTTTTGGGTCAAAAACAAGGCATACCCTTTGAGGGCGAGGGCGTGGGTAGCGACCTGATCGGTGAAGTTGGTATCCATTTGTTTAACCTTTGGGGCGAATCGTTAAACAAACTTACAAGAAAATTTCAAAATCCAAGCGTTTGTTGAATTTTTCTTGAAAAAAGTTAAACAATCCTGAATTGTAGGCCCCTGCCCCCCCATCGAGGCTCTGCTACATTCCTGAGCCCATCATGGCCTCCATGCTGGTCCAGGGCAAACCAAATTTTTCACCCAGATAACGCTGGGTCAAAAGACCTTGGTGACAATAAACGCCCGCACGCAGTCCGGGCTCCAGCCACAAACAGGTCTCCATCCCCCCCCGTTGCCCGGCTTCCAAAAGGATGGGGGTCATAATATTGCTGAGCGACTCCGAAGCCGTCTGCGAAACCCGGGATGGAATATTAGGCACCCCGTAGTGAATCACTCCGAATTGCTCAAAAACAGGACGGGTATGGTTGGTGAGCCTGGAAGTCTCAAAACAACCACCGTGGTCAATGCTCACATCGACAATCACCGAACCTGTTTTCATGCCGCGGACCATGTCTTCGGTCACCACCATGGGGGTGCGACCATTGCGGGCACCCATCGCCCCCACGGCGACATCGGCCATGGCCAGTTGCTCGGCCAACAAGCGGGGGTGCAGTACCGAAGTGTACACCGGGCGGCCCACCAGAGCCTGCAAGCGACGGAGCCTCCGCAGAGAATTATCAAAAACCACCACCTCACTCCCCAATCCAAGGGCCGCACGGGTGGCTTGCTCCGCAACGGTGCCAGCTCCCAAAATCAGAACACGGGTGGGGGGAACCCCGCTGACCGAACCCAACAAACGACCCCGACCTTGGTATTGATTGCTCATGTATTCCGATGCGATAAGAATCGCCATCGTTCCGGCAATTTCACTCATGGAACGGACCACCGGCAGGTAACCGCTGCGATCGGTCAAATGTTCGTAGGCAATCCCTGTGATACGACGAGAGACCGTTTCTTTGAGGTCAGCAGCACCCAAACCCGGTAAATGCAAAGCCGAAAAAACCGTTTGCCCAGAACGCAAATACGATAGCTCCTCGGTAGGCACCGGACCCACCTTGACCACCACGGGACAAGCATAGATTTCAGCCGGACCATCGGCCAATTGAGCCCCTGCCTCGGCGTAATCCTGATCGCTAAAAAAACTAGGGACGCCGGCATCCCGCTCGACAACCACCTGGTGACCGTTATGAACCAACAAAGCAACCCCCTGAGGCGTAATGGCCACCCTGTTCTCCTGAAATCCTCGTTCACAGGGTATCCCAACGCGCAGGTTCACCTGCCGAGTGGAGGTTGCAACTGGAGCAAGGAGGGTATCGGGGGTATTCATGGTCGTAACGAATTTAGGGTCAAAGCAGGTCAAGCCCATCCAACCAGGTCAGGCGTCGCTGATGGGGGACTTCAGCGGGATCGATGCCAGTACCCCGCAGATCCGTTGCCTGAACCAGCGATTCCAGCTTATAAAAAAGAGTTGATGCAGGCAAATAAGGTCCTGCTCGTTCCGGCCATTCCAGCCATACCCAGTCGGCCCGGTCCAATAAGTGCTCCGGGTCCAAGTCCAACCATTCCTCCGGTCCCCGCAGACGATCGAGGTCGGCATGGATAACAACCTTGCCCTGGTCGGTGCGATACTCCTGCATCAAAGCATAGGTTGGGGAGGTCGGCAATGGATCGCAACCGAGGCAGGAGCCCATGGCGCGGAACAACGTGGTTTTGCCCGCACCCATTCCACCAATCAAGGCCAAAACGATCGGTCCAGAACCAGTCTGATGACGGTGGGCGTGATCCAACAAAGCCTGTGCAGTCCCATCCAAATCGGAGAGACCAAAGACTTTATCTAACATAACAACATGTGGGATAACCTACCGTCCACCGCGCAGGCCACGGGTCCAGTAGATCAACCGGCCAGGGCCGCTGCCCCGCCAACAATCTCGGTAATTTCGGTGGTAATGGCCGCTTGTCGGGCTCGGTTGTATTGAAGCCTCAATTCCCGTAACAAATCCCCCGCATTCTCGGTGGCCTTGTCCATCGCTGTCATGCGGGCACCGTGCTCCGATGCCTGGGTGTCCAACATGGCTTTGTGCAAATCAATGGCCAGCGAAAACGGTAACAAATCCTGAACGATCTCTTCACGGCCGGGTTCGTACAAATAATCAGCGGCCCCTTGGCCGGCGCCGGCGCCTGATGAGGATGAGGATGAGGATGAGGATGCGCTTGGGGATTCGGCCTGCAAGGGCAACCAGGGCATCACCCGAAAATACTGAACCACTGGGTTTTTGAATTCGCTGTAAACCACGACGACCTGATCGTATTCTCCCTGAACAAAGGCTTTGCTAAGCTGGTCAGCCATCTCGGCGGTGGCCTGATAACGGATTTTGAGCATCAAATCCTTGAATCGCAAGTCCTGGGGCAAGCCGGAACGCTTGAAGAAATCGACCCCCTTGCGACCTACCGGAATCAGGGTTGCCTGTTGGTCGGCCGGCAAATCCTGGATGAATCGGCGGGCTGTTTTGATGAG
>JAIXRA010000079.1 GCA_027485465.1 Bacteroidota bacterium
AATATTCAGACCTTGGTTGAACGGGGCTACCACCTGATCCCCACCGAACACGGGGAATTAGCATCCGGCTTGATCGGCGAAGGCCGCATGGCCGAGCCGGAGCGCCTGCTGGCCTGGATACGCGAGTTTTTGGTGGGCGAGCCCTTGTGGCAGGGTTCCCGAGTTTTGATTACTGCGGGACCAACACGCGAGGCGCTGGACCCTGTTCGGTATATCAGCAATCGATCTTCGGGACGGATGGGCATTGCCCTGGCCGAAGCCTTGGCCGATCGAGGTGCGCAGGTTGATTTGATTTATGGGCCCGGTGACCAGGTCTGCCGACACCCCGGGGTCCAGGTCCACCGTGTGGAATCAGCTTTGGAAATGAAAACCGCTTGCGATGAACGCAGCGAGGCCTGTCATTTGTTAATCTTTGCGGCAGCGGTGGCGGATTACCGGCCGGCCCTTTCGTCTTCGACCAAAATCAAAAAAACGGAAGACGCGTGGATGTTATCCATGGTCCCCAACCCCGATTTGTTGAAAGAAGCCGGGGATCGAAAGAAGCCCGAACAACGGGTGGTGGGCTTTGCGCTGGAAAGCAACGATGAACAAGCCCATGCCTACGCCAAATTGAAATCCAAAAACGCGGACATGATCGTGCTTAATTCCTTGAGACAGGAGGGCGGCGCGATGGACGCAGAGGCCATGTCGGTGCAGATTCTCACCGCGGACCAAGAGCCCGTGGATCTGCCGCGTCAACCCAAGCGCCAACTGGCCGCCGAAATCATCCGAACCATGGTTCGTTATTGGGGGGTACCGACCCAAGGGGTTTGGAAAGTTCCCTCGTTGGGGGTCTTGGTTTTTCAGATTGCTTGGTGGGCCAGCCTCCTGGGCGGGATGTCTGCCCAGGCCCAGGAACTTAATTGTCAGATTTCGGTGAATCCCGGACGGGTGGGCGGTGCGGATCAACAGTTTTATGCCAATATGCAACAGGCCCTGACCACCTTTGTGAACGGGCAAAAATGGACCGAAGATGTGTTTTCGTTTCAGGAACGAATCCAATGCAGTATCAATATTATGTTGGACGAGCGCATTACCGGCAATCAATTCAAAGCCACCGTTCAAATCCAAAGCAGCCGACCGGTCTATAACAGTTCGTACAGCACGGTTGTCTTCAATTACACGGATCCGGATTGGATTTTTGAATACAACGAATTCCAGCCCATGGAGTTCAATCCCAATCAACACGGAACCAATCTTATGGCTTTGATTGCTTTTTATGCGAATCTGATTGTGGGCCTTGATTACAACACCTTTGGCAAAGAAAGCGGGATGGTCTATCTGCGTAGAGCCCAACAAATTGTGCTCAATGCCCAGAATGCGGTGGAAATCGGCTGGCGACAGAACCAAAGCCTGCGCAACCGCTATTGGTTGGCGGAACTCCTTAACAATCCCGCCTACAAGCCTTTTCATGCCAGTTTGTACGAGTACCATCGCCAAGGCCTTGACCAAATGTACAAGCCCGAACGAATCATCGAGGCCAGGCGAAAAATGTTAGGAGCCATTGAGAAATTGTACGAAGTCAACCGAAACAAACCAGGAGGCATGTTAATTCCTCTCTACCTCAAAGGAAAACAACCCGAAATCATTGGGTTTTGCGCCAAGGCTTTGCCCGCCGAGAAGGCCAAGGTGGTTGAACAATTGGTCGCCATGGATCCCATCAACCAGGCAGAGTACAACCGCATCAACGCCGCAGGGGTTGGGGGCGGTCCTGGGGGCGCACCGGGAACCGGAGGAGGACGTTAAGGTTCGTTTGGACGATGCTGACCCGTTTGTATATCCGCAATTTTGCGCTGATCTCCGAATTGGAGGTTCCCTTGGGGACTGGCTTGACGGTGATTACCGGTGAAACCGGGGCCGGAAAATCGATCTTGTTGGATGCGGTGGGTTTGTTGTTGGGGGATCAGGCCGAAGGGGCGCATTTCAAAGACCCTTCGTTGTCATGTGTTGTGGAGATGGAGTTTAACACCGCCGATCCGGAGGTTCGTGCCAAATGCGCGGAACTAACCGATGACCCTGATTTGTTGAATCGGGATGCATCGCAGGCGATGGAATTTGTTTTGCGCCGAGAAATCAATCCCCGCAAGCGAAGCCGTTGCCTGATTAACGATGCGGCGGTGGCATTGAGGGATCTCAAAGCTTTGGCAGCCCTGCTTTTGGACCTTAGCGGGCAGGAAGAAGCGGTCGCCGTGGACCGGCGTCAAACCCAAATCCTGCTTTTGGACGAAGTCGCCGGGTGTGAAGTGCATCGTCATCGCTATGCCCAGGCTTATCGGCATTGGAAAACCCTCCGCAAGGAATTGGAGGACTGCCTGGCCGATTTGGAACAACGAAAACGAGAGGAAGAACGCACCTTGTTCTTTTGGAAGGAGCTCCAGGATGCGCCGTTGGACGCCTGGGAAGAGCTTGGATTGTTGGAGAGCGCGTTGGCTGTCCAAGAAAATGCCCTGGAATCCGGAGAAAAACTCCGGGGGGCCGAGGCCGTTTTGGACGAGGGAACATCGGGTAACGGGGGTCAACCTTCGGTCAGCGATACACTGCGTGCTCTTTTGCAGACCTTTGGGGGCTTGGAATCCAAGGACGCGGAGGTCGGGGCCTGGACGGAACGTTTGCGTTCGTTGTTATATCAGACCCAGGAATTGGCCAGGGATGCGGCGGATTTGGCGGATCAGCGCATACCGGATCTCGAGGCAACGGCTCTGCTCCGGGAACAATTGGATGGCTTGCAGGGTTTGTTGCACAAACACCGTTTGGGGACTTTGGAGGCGTTGAGGGGACTGCGGGCGCGGCTGGGCGAAGCCCTGGGGTCCACCCCCGGGGTGGACGAGGCGAAGGCGGTCCTGGAGGAGAAGGAAGCCCACGCTTTGGAGGAGGCCCGGCAGGCCGCCCTTCGCCTCCACCGCGCCCGCACCACCGCACTGGCCGATTTGTCCCAACGCTGCGAGGCCAAACTGGCCCGCTTGGGCATGGAGCATGCGCGGCTTCTTTGGAAAAATGAACCCGCCTTGGTGCTGCCTTCGAATGAAACAAGCGATGTGGACTGGCAGGGCTGGTTGCCCCAGGATGCCCTGCAGGGCTTGGACCAATCCGAACTTTGGTTCAGTGCCAACCCGGGGCAGGATCCCCGACCCCTGGCCCAGGTCGCCAGTGGTGGGGAAAAATCCCGTTTGTTGTTGGCCCTCAAAAGCCTGGTCCGCGAAGAAGGCCGCAACCATACCCGTCTCTTTGATGAAATTGATGCCGGGATCTCCGGTGAAACCGCCCTGCGCATGGGGCAGATGTTGGCCGAAATGGGTCAGCATCAGCAAATTATCCTTATCACCCACCTTCCCCAAATCGCCGCCTTGGGCGATGCCCATTGGCATATCACCAAAGAAGTCCAAAACCAACAAACACAAACCGCTCTCCACATCCTGGACGCTGACCAACGACGTCTGGCTCTAGCGCGCATGATTGGCGGGGATCGTTACGGAGCAGCGGCCTTGGAACAAGCCGCCGATTTGCTCAAGAACCGAAAGGCCCCTTGATGCTATCCAACCTGTAATTTAGAACTTGAATTTGGAAACCCCTAAATACCTAAAGAACCTATGAGTCATTCGTTGTTACAAGGCAAAAGAGGCGTCATCTTCGGCGCCCTCGATTCGCAGTCCATCGCTTGGAAAGTGGCCGAAAAGGCCTACGAAGAAGGCGCTCGATTCGTCCTCACCAATGCCCCCGTGGCTTTGCGCATGGGCCAAATCCAGGAATTGGCCACCCGTTGCCAGGCCCCCTTGATTGGGGCCGATGCCACGGTGGATACCGATCTCGAAAACCTCTTTAGCCAGGCCGTTCAGGAATTGGGAGGTCCTTTGGATTTTGTTTTGCATTCCATCGGTATGTCGCCCAATGTCCGCAAAGGCAAGGCCTATACCGACCTGAATTACGATTTTTACCACAAAACCCTGGACATCTCGGCTATGTCCTTTCACCGGACCATGCGGGCCGCCATGGCCACCAACGCCCTCAACCGAGGTGCCTCCATCCTGGCCCTTTCGTATATCGCCGCCCAGCGGGTTTTTCCCGACTACAACGACATGGCCGATGCCAAGGCTTTGTTGGAATCCATCGCCCGCAGTTTTGGGTATCACCTGGGCAAATCCCACGGTGTCCGCGTGAATACCATTTCCCAGAGCCCAACGCGGACCACGGCCGGTTCCGGGGTCAAGGGTTTCGACGGGTTTTTGGACTACGCCGAACGCATGTCACCGCTGGGCAATGCCTCGGCCGAATCCTGCGCTGATTATTGTGTTGTTATGTTCTCGGATTTGACGCGCATGGTCACCATGCAAAATCTTTTTCACGATGGAGGATTCTCCTTCACCGGGGTTAGCCAAGAAGTACTGGGCCTTTGAGTAACCGCAGTTGCCTCCTCTACCTCGCCCTCCTGCTGGCTCTTTTGGGTCTGGCAGGCGCCGGACTTTGGAGCCTGGTTCGTCGTCTTCCCAACCCCAGCGGCTGGGCACAACCCATCCTTGAAGGCCTGGGGCCGACCCTGGATTCGGCAGAAGCCCAACTGGGTCAAAGGCTCTGGGAAGACCTGCGTCGTGAACAGCCTGTTTTGGAAGATTCCGCTGCCCAGCAGGCCTTGCACAGCCTATGTAACAAATTATGCATCGCCAACGGCATCGAACCCGAGAGCCTGTACCGTCATTTGGTCCGGAGCCCGCAGGTGAACGCCATGGCCTTGCCGGGCCGAAGGCTGGTGGTTTACAGCGGCCTGGTTCAGGAAGCCCAAAACCCGGACGAAGTTGCCGGCGTTCTGGCTCATGAAATCGCCCATATTCAGGAAGGCCATGTGCGCCAAAAAGTCCTAAAGCAGGCCGGTCTCCAAATGGTGATGCTCTGGATCTTTGGGGATGCCACCGCAGGCGGGCTGCATCAGGTGGCCGGATTGCTGGGTTCAACGGCCTTTGACCGTCACCTCGAAGGACGAGCGGACCGACGAGCCGTGGAATACCTCCAAAAAGCCCGCATGAACCCCGAAGGTCTGGCGACTTTTATGGATCGTCTGGCCCAAAACGAATCCCAAGGTCCGGCTCCAACCGAATGGTTTAGCACCCACCCCGCTTCGGCCAAACGGGCCCAAAGCATTCGTCAACACGCCGGCCCTCCGGTCCCTGGTCTTTACCAAAGCAGTCTGGACCCCGTTGCCTGGCAGGCCCTCCAAAAAGCCACCCGCCCCGAACCCACCAACCGTCAACCTTCCTCTCCAAAATCATCAGCACCTAAACCCTAAACCTATGCATGCATCGCTTCGCTTTCGGACCTTCCTCCTACTCCCCCTTCTTGGCCTGGGAACCTTGGGGTTTCTTTCTTGTACACCCGGTGTGTTGCGCCGTACTTCCACCGTCGGACTCAGCTACCGAGGAACGGATATTTATTATCAGGACGAACTCTGCGCCCGGATGACGGCCTTGGAAATCGCCTTTGATAACGGCAAAATCGTTCGGGAATGCACCTTTGTTATAACGGACGAAAAATTTGATGCCTACGCCCTGGGTATCATCAAATTAATGCGTGAAAAAAAGCCGCATTGGGAGGTGGAGGTCGAGCTCAAAAAGCCCGATAACCAATAGACAACCCTTCAGCCTACCTTGGGGAGCGGGAGACGAGTCTCGAACTCGCGACCTCGACCTTGGGAAGGTCGCGCTCTACCAACTGAGCTACTCCCGCAGAATTCCAAAGGTACGAAGGCCCGTTAATCCTGCAGGCCTTTGCCGGCAAGAACCTTGGGGACGATCGATGCAATTCGACGGGTACGGGTGGCCGATTGCACGGCCCCGCTCACAAAAATCAAGTAGCCTCGACGCCGTCCGGGGGTAAGTCGCTCAAAGGCCGCCGCAAAATCCGGATGCTCCGCCATGAAATCCTTCAATTCCTGGGGGAACTCCGGAAGACTGGCTTTCTCGGCGCCCGCTTTTTCGGCACGACCCTTCGCCAGGTTCCGGGCATGACGTAGGATTAAATCCCGCACCGGCTTTTCGACCGCTTGGATTTCTTGGACCGAAGTCCAGCGAATCACCCGATCCCGCACGGAATGGGGACCGGCTTTGGTCAACAAACCATGGGGATCTTCCAGTTCATCCCCCGTGTTCACAAAACCCAGAACACAAGATTCATTAAGCGCCGAAAGCATCAAAACCAAGCGTCCCCCCTGGGTATAGACCGGGACCCCCCATTTGCTTTCTTCATCCAAACCAGCCTGCAGGCACCAAGTCCGCAAGAGCGCCAATTCCTTGGCCCAGCGATGGACCTTGCAATCCGGGGTCCCACCGCGGGCACAGCGCCCACAGCCCACCTTGAAGAATTCGTCCGCCGTTCGGGTAATAGCCATCAGTTCGGTGTGGGTTCGTACCGGGTACGCTCAACCTTGGTGCAGGCCTGCAAAACCATACAAGTGAATAAAATTGCGAGCCCTGTTCTCATCGCGGTAAGTTTGGGTGTTTAAATTTAAGGTGTGCGATTGCTGAATCCTAACGGGCAGGGGATCGTTTCACCGTCTTATACAATTCCTTGTTGATCATAAATGAATTTTATAAGGAGCGTTCTAAAATCAATCAAGCCACCCTATTGTTTCCTAATAAAGAAACATTTATCTTTGCAAAAACGTTGTTCAAGTGCAAAAACCAAAGTTTAAAGTAGCCTTTTTAGAGGAAGCCGAGTCGTTCCTTGACAGCCTAGACCAAAAAATCAGAGACAAAATCATCTACAATATCACAAAAGCGAGTTATTCTACTGACAAAGAGCTTTTCAAAAAACTAACCCAAGACCTCTGGGAATTTCGAACATTCTACCAAAAGGCCCATTACAGGCTATTTGCATTTTGGGATAGGTCGGAAAAAACTGAAACCCTGGTTATTTCTACTCACGGAATCATAAAGAAAACTGATAAGTTAACAAAGGATGAATTAAACAAGGCCGAAAAATTGAGAATTAAGTATTTTGAACTAAAAGCCAATAAAAAATGAAAAAGGAATCGTTAAGAATTTACAGTTTAGAAGAAATAACCGACAAGCATATCGGGCGACGTGGCACTCCAAAGCGTGAAGCTTTTGAAAACGAGTTAAGACTGGACTTGCTGGGAGAGGCCATCAAACAAGCCCGTATTGAACGAAATTTGACACAAGAAGAACTCGGAAAGCTTGTAGGTGTACAAAGAGCCCAAATTTCAAAACTTGAAAACAGTTTAACCGATGCGCGATTTGAAACGATCATCAAGGTATTCAAAGCACTCAACGCAAAGGTTCATTTCAATGTGGAGTTGCTCAACCAATCCATGACCATTGCTTAAATCAAGTTTACCCCCCACCCCATGAT
>JAIXRA010000016.1 GCA_027485465.1 Bacteroidota bacterium
ACCGATCGTCATCCGTCGCTTTTTGCATTGAATACCCAAGTAAGGGGGGATACGGTGATTTGGAGTGGTTTTGGGAATCCGACACCGGCGTTGCCCTTGAACAGTCTTTTGTTTCGCTTGAAATTTGTTTTGCCCACTTCTCTATCAGGTACCTTCCCGGTTCGTTGGCTGCCATCCTACTCCTATATGAGCGATGTTTATCAGGGTTCCTGGAACTTGTCGCTGGCCGATGGGGGGGTGGAGGCGGTTCCGGTCTTGGTCCCATTGCAGATACGACGGCAGTTTCTAGGAGGTCAATACACCGATACTTTGGAGGTGAACCCGCAGCCTGGGGCGGCGGTACAATGGTTTTTGAATGGTCAGGTCCTGGCAGGTGGGGATAATGGACGGCTTTTGGCCGTTTTGGGCGGGGATTACACCGCAGTACAGAACGTTTCTGGGTGTTTTTCGGCTGTTTCTGCGCCATTTCGGGTCGATCCAGTCGGACTTGAACCATTCTCGGCAGTTCATCGTTCGCTCCTGTATCCTAACCCGGTCCTTGGGAGTTTGGACTGGGAGCAATTGGTAAAGGTCTTGGTAAGCGAAGGAATGACCCCGCCTTTTGAGGGTACGGTGGTGGGACTATCAGGCGGTGTTGTTGGCTCAGTGCAGGAGGTTATCGATTTAGCCCCTGGTTTCTATGGTCTATGGATAAAAGATGCCAGAGGCCGTAATGTATTTATTCGTTTTTTGAAAGGATAACGCCCCAAACCTATTTGGGAAAATCGCTCGTTTTGTGTACGACGCCCTGGTTGAGTCGGTAAACTTCACCGCTTTCGGGGCATGTCGCCATTCCTTTGTCGTTGAAGTTCAGTTTATGACCGTATTCACTCATCCAGCCCGTTTGTTTGGCTGGATTTCCGACGACTAGGGCATAATCAGGGACATGTTTAGTTACAACGGCCCCTGCACCAACAAAGGCATACTTGCCGATATCATGTCCGCAGACAATAGTGGCGTTTGCGCCTATGCTTGCACCTTTGCCGACCCTTGTTTGCGCATATTGGCCACGTCGATTTATAGCGGAGCGTGGATTCACTACGTTGGTAAAAACACAGGATGGTCCCAAAAAAACATCATCTTCGCAGATCACACCGGTATAGAGGCTAACATTGTTTTGAATTTTAACATTGGACCCTAGGACGACTCCAGGAGAAATTACAACATTTTGTCCAATGTTACAAAATTTGCCAACAATCGATTCCTGCATAATATGCGAAAAATGCCATATTTTTGTACCCTCACCAAGGATAGAGCCCTCATCAACGACCGCAGTTGGGTGAATAAATACGTTGTTATACATCAGAATTTTATCTTAATTGAATTGCTGGGTAAAGGGTCTAAAAGAACGAAAGATCCGTGTTCTGTTCCTTCATGGCATGGTTAAAACAGGGTCGACAAAGCGGTCTGTAATGATCCTCTGCGCCCAATACCCTGGTGGATTGAAGATGTGTATGTCGGTAAGAATGAGATGCTTCATTTCCACATGTTGTACAAATCGCCCTAACTTTCGTGACTTCTTCGGCGATCGCCATCAAGTTGGGCATGGGCCCAAAAGGTTGTCCCAAAAAATCCATATCCAAGCCCGCCACCACCACTCGGTGATTCTGTTGGCTTAATTGCAAGGCAACTTTAACGAGATCTTGATCTAGAAATTGGGCTTCATCAATCCCTATGACCAGCCCCTCCACTTCTTCATCTGCTGCTTTTGGAAAATGCAGCGATATATATTCGATAATTTGACTTGCGTGATGAATGTTATAGCATTGAATGCTATTCCTATTATGCGATACCACAGCATCGGGCTCATAACGTTTGTCAAATTCAGGCTTGAAAATCAATACTTGAAGTCCTGCTAATTCGGCTCTCCGTAACCTTCGGATGAGCTCCTCGGTCTTACCCGAAAACATGGAGCCAGTGATCACCTCAATGAAGCCACGCACCGGTGGTTTGGACGTAGGGTGGTTTGGTTTCATCGCTTGAAGATAGGCTGAACCCAGTCAACTGGCCAAACGGTATGAATTCGTGTTCGTTGTTTAAACCTCGAATTCTGAAGGTCTTGTGGATAAGTTTTGTGGGGGAAAGTGGGATATAGTGGGAAAAAGTGGTTAATTCGTACCTCAGAATCGCCAACCATCGTGACGCAACTCATCGGGGAATTTCCATTGAAACTGGACGCCAAGTCTAGGATTAGCCTGCCGGCCGGTTTGCTGCGGCAGGTACCTGCCGAATCGGCAGGCAAATGGGTGATTAACCGTGGATTTGAGGCTTGTTTGGTGCTGTATCCGGCACCAGAATGGGAATCCATGGTCGCAGAGTTGGGTCAGTTGAATCCGTATGTCCGCGAAAACAGGGAATTTCTTCGGTATTTCCTCCGTGGAGCGACCTCTTTGGAATCGGATTCGGCTCATCGCCTTCTATTGCCCAAGCCCTTGCTGCAATACGCGGGCATCGACAAAGACTTGGTTCTCTTTGGGCATTTGAACCGCCTGGAAATATGGTCGGAGCAGGCTTACCTGCGCATGCTCGATCAGGAACCCCAGGATTTCTCGGCGCTTGCCGAGCGGGTGATGGGAGGAAAATGGAATGGATAGGCCTTTTTATCATCAACCTGTTATGCTGGACGCCTGCTTGGATGCCCTGCAAATCAGGACGGATGGGGTCTATGTGGATTGCACCTTGGGTGGAGGAGGTCACGCAAGGGCCATTCTTGGCCGTTTAGGACCCCAGGGTCGGCTTTTTGGGATCGATCAGGACCCGGACGCTCTCCAAAGGGCGGCCCAAGGCTCGCTCGATTATGGTCCCGGTTTGACCGAGGACCCTCGATTTACACTCATTGACGGGAATTTCTCTCAGATGGAACGCTTTCTGCAATGGCATGGGGTTTCCACTGTTCAGGGAATCCTCGCCGATTTGGGTGTTTCATCCCATCAGTTGGACGAAGAACAAAGGGGTTTCGCATTCCGCCATGAATCATCCCCTCTGGATATGCGTATGGATCGTCGGGGCGGCGTTACCGCCGAAGAATGGTTAAAAACCGCCGAACAAAGCGAGATGGCGGAGGTCTTTTATAGGTACGGTGAGATTCGTCCATCCCGAGCGCTGGCATTGGATGTGGTCAAGGCGCGTGGCGAGGGTGGTATCTCGACCACCGGGCAGCTCAAGGCTTTGGCCATGAAGTATGTCGGACAGGAAAAGCCATCGCGTTTTGTGGCCAGGGTTTTTCAGGCCATTCGAATTCACCTCAACCAGGAGTTGGACAGCCTTTGCGCCCT
This sequence comes from Bacteroidota bacterium, assembly GCA_027485465.1. GTDB lineage: Bacteria > Bacteroidota > Bacteroidia > UBA7662 > UBA7662 > SYHX01. Next base: position 3,315 of record JAIXRA010000016.1, read on the forward strand.
GTTGGAGCAATCGGCGAGGCTTTTGGCCCAAGAAGGTCGCTTGGTGGTCATGAGTTACCACTCCTTGGAGGACCGTTTGGTCAAAAACTACATCAACCACGGCAGCCTGGATGGCAAAGCGTTCAAGGACTTGTACGGTCATCCGCTCCGGCCCTTTGACCCCATCCGGGGACGTTTTGTGACGGCGGATGAAGAAGAATCCGTCCAAAATCCCCGTTCACGCAGCGCCCGCCTACGGATTGGGGTCCGCAACGATTTGACCTGGAAACAATGGCAGGAACGATTGAGCCAAGCCGTGTTATGAACGCAGACAAGCCAAAATCTCCTTCCTGGAATCTCTGGACCCTCTTGGACCCAGAGCGTTGGGTTCAGCCTGATTTGTTGCGTCGACACGGTCTTTTTGGGATCTATCTGATCACGCTGATGATTTTGTACATCGCCCACATTCATCGTTGTGAAAGCTTGGTCCGTAACATGAGTTTGCTCGAAAAAAGCAACCAAGAACTCCGGTCCCAATATCTGTTTTTGAAAACAGAATTGGTGAGTCTTGGGCAACTAGAGCGTGTATCGCAAAGAGCATTGGCCATGGGCTTGTTTCCCCTGCGGGTACCACCCCTGGCCCTTAACCGCAGCGTGCACGAATTCGAAAAACGCCGCATACCTCCATCTTCAACTAGTTCCAAATCAAGACCCTAGGCCAGTGATCGGAACCAATCAGGGATGGCGTTTGAACGGCACTTTTTTGGTGCTGTTGGTATTGGCCCTTGTTATTTTGACGAGGGTCTATCTCTATGCGACGACCTGGGGGGAAGCATACCGGGCGCAGTCGGTGAAGGAAAACCTCCGCCTTTTTGATTTACCAGCCAATAGGGGTGATATCTACGATTGTCAGATGAATTTATTGGCTTCCTCGGTTCCGATGTATGAATTGAGAATTGATTTTGGGGTGCAGACCATGGTGGATTCGGCCTTTGACCGGCAGGTCGACGAATTGGCTGCAGGGCTATCGGATATTTTCCCGGATGTTTCCCGCTTGTTGTGGAAGACCAAACTTATACAGGCACGTTATGCCAAAAATCCCAATCGGTATTGGTTGTTACGAAAAGGAGTGAGCTTCGGGACCTTGGCTCAAGTCCGAAAATTGCCCATGTTGAAAGATGAATCGACCTTGAGGGGTGCCTTGGTAGCGATTCAAACCAACCGTCGGGTGATGCCCTATGGTGATTTGGCCGCAAGGACCATTGGGTACCTCAAAAACGATACATCCCGTATTGGGATTGAAAAAGGTCTCGATACCGTCCTAGCCGGTACGCCAGGGCTGGTCCTCAAGCAGCGAATGGGCGGGGGTGTTTGGAAGCCCATGGGCGATGGGATTCAACGGGATCCCAAGCATGGTCAATCGGTTGTTACGACTTTGGATATTCGATTGCAAGAGATTGCTCATGAATCACTTATCAAAGCAATGGAATCCCACAAGGCACGATTGGGTTGCGCCATCTTGCTGGAAACCCGTACCGGCAAAGTACGGGCCATGGTTAATCTGGTACGCAACCAAAAAGGGGAAGCCTACGGAGAATGGAACCAGGTGGCCTACGGTTACCCGGTCGAACCGGGTTCGGTATTCAAGTTGGCTTCGTTGATGGCCGGGGTTGCGGATGGTCATTGGAATTTGAACGATACCGTCGAAATGGGATCGTACGTATTCAATTCGGGTTCCTACCAAATCCAGGACGATCATCGTTACGGATCGCGCATGAGTGTGGAGGAAATTTTCTCCAAAAGTTCCAATGTTGGGATTTCCAAATTGCTACACCGGGGGTATTCAGGTCAACCCAAAAGATATTTTGACCGGCTACGCGCCTTTGGATTGGATCGTCGCATCAACCTCCCTTTGTTGGAGGACCCCAGGCCTCTCTACCGTGATCCCGAACATCGTGGTTGGAGTGCATCGGATTTGTATTCCACAGGTATCGGTTATTCGATGCAAATCACCCCGCTCCAATTGTTGGCATTTTATAATGGGGTGGTGAACGGGGGGGTGCGTCAGGATCCTAGCTTGGTGGAAGGACTGTCCAAACCCAAGGGCACCCGCATTCTGGAAAAGCGTCATGCCGCGGCGGCCCTTCGGATGATGCGAAGGGTTGCGGTCGACGGAACCGTCAAGGAACAAATGAAGGGGCTCACTTTTGGGATTGGGGGCAAAACAGGCACCGCTCGATTGCGCAATGAGCAGGGTTCGACCTCCGAAAACCGGCACCGGGCCATGTTCATTGGCTATTTCCCGGATCCCGATCCACAGTACACCTGCTTGGTGATGATTGAAGAGCCATCGGCGGGGATTTATTACGCCTCGATGGTGGCGGCCCCTGTTTTTCGGGACATTGCCGAACAAACCATGGCCATCAAAGAATACCGCCCCAATTTGCGAAAAGCCAGCCTCCAAGGAAGGAGTACATCGGTGGTTGAAGTCAACGAAAGCCCTATCCAAAGCCCGGATGAATTGATAGGGATGGATGCTTCGGCGGCGATATGGGCCTTGGAGCGCCAGGGTTACATCGTTTCGGTGCAAGGCAACGGTCGGGTTCGTCGCTTTTGGGGCAATTTGAATTCGAATAAACCTGGGCAGCGGGTTACGCTGTTGCTGGGGTCGTGATGAAACTGGATTTGTTACTCCGGGAATTGGAAGTCCTCGACACCAGAGGGCCGCTGGATCTTTCCATCGAATCGGTTTGCGCCGATCATCGGGAGGCAAAGCCTGGTGCAATGTGGGTTGCCATCCGCGGTAGCCGAGTCGACGGCCATGCCTGGGTTGAAGAAGCGCTGAGGGGCGGGGTTAGCGTGGTGGTGGTCGAAAATGACTTGGCTCCATGGGCGGAGGCCTACCCCCAAAGCACCTTGGTTCGCGTTCAAAACAGTGCCGAAGCTTTGGGACTTTTGGCATCGGCGATGCAGGGGCATCCATCGCGGGATTTCGACCTGATTGGGGTGACGGGGACCAATGGGAAAACCAGTGTGGTGACCCTTCTTTACCAGGTATTTAGCCAAATGGGATTCACCTGCGGTTTGATATCCACCGTCGAGTGCCGGGTGGGGGATCGGGTCCTTCCTTCGACCCATACCACCCCGGATGCCCTTCGAATCAACGAATTGTTACGAGAAATGAAAGAAGCCGGATGCCGGTACGTGTTTATGGAGGTTAGTTCCCACGCCATGGCTCAGCACCGGGTTCGTGGATTGCGTTTTCGGGGCGGGGTCTTTACCAATTTGACCCGGGATCATCTGGACTATCACGGCACGATGGAAAATTATTTTTTGGCCAAGCGTGCCTTTTTTGATAGCCTGGATTCAACCGCCTTTGCTCTGTACAATGCGGACGATGCCTACGGTCAGGCCATGGTTTCCTGCAGTGCAGCCATTAAGGTCGCCTACACTTTGAAAGGCGGGGCGGACCTACCGGCAGGCCAAGTGGTTTTTGGTGGCTCCAATCTGGTCTTGGAGCCGGGTTCATTGCGCATGGATACGACCGAAATCCCCGTGCAGGCGAATCTGACGGGGCGTTTCAACGCCTACAACGCCCTGGCCGTTTATGCAGTTGCCCGCTTGTTATCGGCTGCCCCCGTGGATATTTCCAAGGCATTGGCGCAGGCCCAACCACCGCAGGGACGAATGTGGAGCCTGAAAGGACCCGAGGGCCGCTGGGGTTTGGTGGATTATGCCCATACCCCCGATGCGTTAGAGCAGGTTTTGACCACCCTAAAGGATCTCCAAAAAGACCATGGCCGCCTCTTGGTGGTCTTTGGTTGTGGCGGCGATCGCGACCAGGGCAAGCGTCCCTTGATGGCCGAAGTCGCCTATGCGCATTCCGATGTGATGGTGATGACCTCGGACAACCCTCGCAGCGAAGAACCGCTTCGGATTTTGGAACAAATGCGTGAAGGATTGCCCTCCGATGCAATCTCGGAACGGGTCCATTCCATGGCAGACCGGGACGAGGCCATCCGCGAAGCGGTTCGGTTGAGTCGCCGGGGGGATATGATTTTGGTGGCCGGCAAAGGGCACGAAGCCTACCAAGAAATTCAGGGTCAACGCATCCCCTTCAGTGACCGTGAGCGGTTAACGCATTACTTGAATTCGATAGAGTCCATCGACGCAAATTCTAAATCCTGAACCCGTGTTGTACTACCTCTTTGATTATTTGGACAGGGTATGGGACCTCAGTGGTGCCGGGGCCTTTCGATTTATCACCTTCCGCGCTTCGTTGGCCGCGGCTCTTTCCTTGTTAATTAGTTTGTTTATCGGCAAGCGGATTATTCGCTGGTTGCAGGCCAAACAAATCGGAGAAAGCATTCGTGATTCCGGGCCGGCGTCCCACCTATCCAAGAAAGGAACGCCGACCATGGGAGGGCTGATCTTGATAGTTTCCATCCTAGTGCCGACCCTCTTGGCGGCACGGCCTGATAATATTTATGTGATTTTGATGCTCGTAGCCACCCTGTGGATGGGTGTGATTGGTGGGGTGGACGATTATATCAAAGTCTTTTTGAAAGACAAAAAAGGCCTGCGCTCCCGTTCCAAGGTGATTGGTCAAATTGGTTTGGGGCTCTTGATTGCCTCGGTCCTTTACTACCACCGGGATATTTCAACGATGGCCCTCAAAACCAACCTGCCGATCACCAAATACGGGTTGGATTATTCCAAACTGGGTTGGGATCCTTCCCTGGTTTGGGTCTTTTACTTTGCGCTGATTGTATTTATTGTTACCGCGGTTACCAATGCCGTCAATCTTACCGACGGGGTCGATGGTCTGGCCGCAGGAACCAGTGCGATTGTTGGCACGGGTTTGGGCATTCTGGCTTACATGTCGGGTAATATCAAACTGGCATCCTACCTAAACCTCTTGTATGTACCTGGTTCTGGGGAGGTGGTGGTTTTCTTGGCGGCTTTGGTTGGAGCCTGTATTGGATTTTTGTGGTACAATGCGTATCCCGCACAGGTTTTTATGGGGGATACCGGGTCCATGGCCTTGGGGGGTGCCTTTGCTTCCGTTGCCCTGATTATCAAAATGGAACTGATGCTGCCCATCCTTTGCGGTATCTTTTTTGTGGAGAGCCTATCGGTCATTATCCAAGTCACTTGGTTCCGATACACCAAAAAAAGAACGGGCGTTGGCCAACGGGTATTCCGGATGGCGCCCCTGCACCATCATTACGAATTGGGAGGCCTGGCGGAGCCCAAATTGGTCACTCGCTTTTGGATTGTTACGATTCTTTTGGTGATTCTCACCTTTACCATGCTCAAACTGCGATGAAAAGGGAACGCTTGCTTGTGTTGGGAGCCGGTGAAAGCGGTTGTGGCGCCGCCCGTTTGGGCAAGGTTTTGGGTATGGAGGTTGAGGTGTGGGATCAAGGCACCATTCGTGAAGAGCGCATGCACCAATTGGAAGCCTTGGACATTCCGTACACGCCCTCTTGTTCCAAAGACATCGCCTCCTGGAACCCGGATTTGGTGATCAAAAGCCCGGGCATTGCTCCCGAATTGCCTTGGATTCAAGCAGCCTTGAAAAAGGGCCTGCCCGTGGTGGATGAAATCGAATTTGCCGCCGCTCATACCCAAGCCAAGTTGGTAGGGATTACCGGAACCAACGGCAAAACAACCACCACCCATCTGACCCATCATGTTCTCAAGAGCGGTGGATTGCGCGCAGGCATTGCCGGCAACATGGGCCGCAGCTTTGCGGGGTCGGTGGCCGATGATTTGTTGGCCGATCCAAACACGGTACCGGAAGTTTATGTCCTGGAAGTTAGCTCCTTTCAGTTGGACGGACTCTTCAAAACACGGTTTGATGTTGGAGTTCTAACCAATATTACCCCCGATCATTTGGATCGCTACGGATATCGCATGGAAAACTATGTGAAATCCAAGATGAGGCTGGTTCGTAACATGGATCAACGAAGCGCCCTGGTGTGGTGCAGCGATGACGCCTACAGCCGCCAAGGCCTGGATCAATTGGAACAAAAACCATTTCAAACCTATACCGTATCGTGGAAACGTTCTTCCTCCTTTGGAGGAGGGGCCTACACCCTTGACTCTCAACTGCAACTCGAAATTAACGACGAACTTATGTCCATCCCCCTGAATGAATTGGCCTTGGTTGGCCGACACAATGCGTACAATTCCATGGCAGCGGCGGTCGTCGCTCAATTGATGGAAGTTCGCAAAGAAAGTATCCGCGAGAGTTTGACCAATTTTGATCAGCTGGAGCATCGCCTCGAAAAAGTGGGCCGCATTCGTGGGGTCGATTATATTAACGATTCCAAGGCGACCAATGTCAATTCAACCTGGTATGCCTTGGAATCCATGGACAAGCCGGTGCTGTGGATTGCGGGGGGCGTTGACAAGGGAAACGATTATACCGCCTTGTATGATTTGGTCGCTTCCAAAGTCAAAGTTTTGATTTGCATGGGCAAGGACAACCGGGCCCTGCACGAAGCCTTTGCTGGTAAAGTGCCTGTTATCGTCAATGTTTCCGGTATGCAGGAATGTGTTCAAAGAGCGTATCAATTGGCCCAAAAAGGAGACGCCGTTTTGTTATCGCCCGCTTGTGCCAGTTTTGATTTTTTTGAGAACTACGAAGACCGGGGTCGCCAGTTCAAGTATTTTGTCAATCAACTCTAGAGAATTCACAGCCCCATAATGAATCGTTGGTCGGCTTTGTTCAAAGGAGATCGGGTCCTCTGGATTCTGATAGGGCTCCTCATGCTGAGCTCCTTGCCGCTGATTTATTCATCCACCGGCCAATTGGCCCTGAGGGAGTACGATGGAAACACCGAGCGTTCCTTGTTAGCCCACGGCGTCAAACTATTGTTAGGAGGCGTCATCATGCTCTTTGCACACCGCATCCCTTACCTCTGGTTGGGTCGGTTATCGGCCTGGGGCGTGTACATCGGTTGTGCAATTTTGGCTGTGACCTTGGTCTATGGGCAGACCATCAATTCGGCATCCAGGTCTTTGGTGATTCCGTTTACGAACATCAGCTTTCAGGCCTCGGATCCTGCTCGATTTTTCTTGATTTTGTGGCTGGCCCGGGGTTTGGCTTTGTTACAAAAAGACGAGCGAATTCGGCGATTCGGGGATGGATGGATGCATTTGTTAGGGGGATTGATGGTAACGGCTGTTTTGATTGCCCCCGAAAATTTATCGACAGCCCTTATGTTATTGGGCGTGGGAATCGGCATGATTTGGGTGGCCGGTGCCCGCATTGTTGATTTATCCAAAGTGGTTGGCGGTGGTCTTTTGGTCGTGCTCCTCCTCGTGACGGTGGCTTATTGGGCAGGCTGGCCACGCGCCCGCGTTTGGAAGAATCGAGTTGAATCGTTTTGGAACCCAACCCCTGGTCAAGAGGATTTTCAGGTCATGCAAGCCAAAATCGCCGTATCGGACGGGGGGCTTTGGGGCAAAGGTCCCGGCAAAAGCATCCAACGGAATTTTTTGCCCCATGCTTATTCCGATTTCATCTACGCGATTGTGATTGAAGAGTACGGGATGGCCGGGGCCACCTGGGTATTGGTGCTTTACCTGGGCTTGTTCTATCGCATTCGAAAAATTGCCATGAATGCCCGTTCGCCTTACGGGGCCTATATCGCATCGGGGATGGGCATGGCCTTGATGGCCCAGGCCGTGGTGAATATGCTGGTTTCGGTAAGTGCCATGCCGGTGACGGGCCAGACCCTGCCGTTTATATCGCACGGTGGTAGTTCCATCCTTATCAATGCTTTGGCGATGGGCGTGGTTCTGAGCGTTAGTCGGGACATGACGGGCGAAGGCGATTGGTCGGAATTGGATATCGAAGGCGAAAGCCAAACGAACAAAGGGGGCGAAGCCGTCCCCTCCAAAGGGGAGGTGTCGTATGCCTAGATCTCGTCAACAGGATTCGGTTTGGAGAATCATGGTGAGCGGTGGTGGAACCGGAGGTCATGTTTTTCCGGCAATCAGCATTGCCCAAGCATGCAGAGCTTTGAGACCGGATTGTTCGGTTCATTTTGTGGGAGCCCTGGGCAAAATAGAAATGTCCCAGGTTCCCAAGGCAGGATTCTCCATCACGGGTTTTTGGATCCGTGGTTTCCAACGCAAAGCCCTGTGGAAAAACCTGGCCCTGCCCCTGCAGGTTCTGGTTTCTTTGGTCCATGCATGGAATTTGTTACGAAAGTTCCGCCCCCATGTCGTCGTGGGCGTTGGCGGTTACGCGAGCGGTCCCCTTCTTTGGGTTGCTCAGCGTTTAGGTATCCCAACGGCCTTGCAAGAACAAAACGCCCTTCCGGGAGCGACCAATCGTTTTCTTTCGGGCGGTGCACGCCGGGTTTATGTGGCTTTTGAGGGCATGGAAACGTATTTTGGCTCGAACAAGACGGTGGTCACTGGCAACCCGGTCCGACCTGAATTGTTAAATCAAGGTCCTGGCCGTGAGGAGGCCTTGAAGTTTTGGGGCTTGTCTGGGGAACGAAAAACGGTGTTGGTTTTGGGGGGAAGTTTGGGTGCCAGAGCTTTGAACGAAGCAGTGGAGGCCTGTTTGCGTTCCGGATCACCCGATGTGGTCTGGCTATGGCAATGCGGACGCCACTACCAATTGCCGGAGGACCTCCAAGCAAAGCAAGGACCGAACCTTCGGGTTTTGCCTTTTGTCCAGGAGATGACGATGGCCTATGCCGCGGCCGATTGGATTGTATCGCGGGCTGGGGCGGGTACCATGAGTGAATTGGCTTTGGTGGCCAAACCCTGTTTGCTGGTTCCTTCGCCGTATGTTGCCGAAAATCATCAGCATCACAATGCCATGAATTGGGTGGATTTGTCTCTGGCATGGATTAGTAGCGACGCGACGATTTCCAACGATTTACCCAAGGTCCTCTTGGAATGGGGGCAAGACCCCGAGGCGGCCAAGACCAAGGCCTTGGGTTTGCGAAAATGGTCTCGCCCGGATGCAGCCCAACGAATTGCCACTGATTTATTTGAATTAACCTACCAAGAGAACGCCGCATGAATCCCATGGCTTACAAGCGCTATTTTTTGATCGGTATCGGGGGTATCGGAATGAGCGCCCTTGCCCGTTATCTTTTGTTATCGGGAAAGGAAGTTGCTGGCTATGACCGCGTTAGTAGTGATATTACTCGCTCTTTGCAGGCCTCCGGGGCCTTGGTGTTGGAGCATTTGAACACCGAACAATGTCCGCCGCCCTTTGATGAGCATCCCGAACATTGCTTGGTGATTTACACGCCGGCGGTACCTTTTGATCAGCCTTGGCTGACCTTCTTTCGGAATGGCAACTATACCATCATCAAGAGGGCCCGGATGTTGGGATTGCTTACCGCCCGTCGTCCCACGGTGGCGGTGGCTGGAACGCATGGCAAAACCACCACCACCTCGTTGATTGCTCATTTGTTGCGATGCGGTGGTTTGGATGTCACCGCCTTTTTGGGTGGTCTGGGGGTTGATGCCTCATCGAATCTCATGATGGGCAGCGACCAGGCGATGATGGTGGTTGAAGCCGACGAATACGATCGTTCTTTTCACGAATTGCAGCCCGAATGGGCGGTGGTGACCAGCACGGATCCGGATCATCTGGATGTGTACGGGGATGCAGGGGCTGTCCTACGCTCGTATCGTCAATTTGCCCAATCGGCCGCTCGATTGTTGGTGACCCGTTCGGGGTTGGATCTCCAGCCCATGGAGGGTGTTCGGCATTTGACCTATGGGAGTAACGATGGCATTTATGCGGATCAGGTGGCGGTTTCCGAGGGGTATCTCTGGTTTGATTACCATGGGAAAACCGTGATCAAGGATATCCCCAGCATGCTACCTGGTCAACATAACATCGAAAACGCTTTGGCGGCCATCACCATTGCCTTGGAATGCGGGGTGGCTCCGGAGAGTATAGCCCCTGCCATGGCGGATTTCAAAGGTATCAAGCGAAGGTTTGAGTACGTGGCCCGTGGCAAACGCCGTTGGCTGGTGGACGATTACGCCCATCACCCCCGCGAAATTGATGCCCTCATCCGGGGTTTGCGCCTTATGCATCCCAACAGCCGGATCTTGGGTTTGTTCCAACCTCATCTCTACAGCCGAACCCGGGACTTTGCATCGGAATTTGCCCGCTCCCTTTCGGCCTTGGACGAATGTTGGCTGTTGCCGGTGTATGCCGCCCGTGAAAAGCCCATGACCGGCGTTGATAGTTCATTGATTGCCAAGGATATGACCTGTCCAAATCGATGTTTACCGATCAGCGAAGGCCTGTGCCCTGATTGGATACAGGACGTGTTGAAACATTCTTCGGATTTGGTCGTCACCATCGGAGCCGGCGATATCGATCAGTATTTGGAGGCCCTTTCGGTTCGGATTTTGGCCGAAGATTCGCTGACCTCTCTCTCTTCAAAGCCCCTGGGTCCGCAATCATCGGAATCGCCCACCCAACCCAACCCAACCAACGACCGTGATCTCTTCGCTTAGAAATCAAATTCGCTCGCTGCGGGGAGCCTCGGTCCGCCTTGCTTTGCTCCGGATCCTGGGGTTGGGCTTGGTGACGGTCGTATGGCTGGGGGCCCAGAACGAACTAAAGGCCACCAAAATCAAAAAAGTCGCAGTGGTATACCGGGATCACCATGGGATGCATCTCTTGAGTGAACGGGAAATTTCAAGGGTGGTGGCTTTGAAGGCGAAGCGACCACCTCGTGGAATCATGAACCGTGAAAAGGCTTTGAGATCCCAGCCCTCCCTGGTCGGAGCGGACCTTAGCCTGGGTTTGGATGGCATTCTATGGGTGGAGGTTGAATCGAGTCGTCCCCTGATGAGGGTCATGCCGGTCGGTAGGCCGGGGTATTATTTGGATGATCGCGGATGCGGTATTCCCCTAAGTCCTGGCTTTGCCTGGCCTCTGCCCCTGGTTTTGGGGGCGGTGCCCAGTCACTGGTCCCAAGGCAAGGCTTCTTCGCATGCCGGACTGGCCTTGGCCCTTCGTTCCCACCAAACGTTGGCAGATGATTCCATTCTGGGACAGGAGGTAACCCAATATGTGCTATCCGGTGTGGACTCGGCCTCGTTGGAATTGCAAACCCGTTTCGGCCAACGCATTTGGGTGGGGACTTCCATGGGCTTGGCCTCCAAGTTGAACAAACTATCGCTTTTTTATCGTTGGGCTCCGGCGGATTCGCTGCCCACACGTTTTCATAACATCAATCTCATTTTTAAAGATCAAATTGTATGTCGCTAAATTTTTCCAGTCTCAAGAACGCTGTTTCTCCCCGCAAGGCACCGGAGCCGGCCGCCAAGCCTGCCCCCGAACCCGAAATTGTAGTCGGGCTGGATATAGGAACCACCAAAATCTGCGCAGTTGTCGGTCGGCGCAATGAACACAACAAGGTGGATATTCTGGGCATGGGTTCCGCCGTTTCACAGGGGGTGAACCGCGGGACGGTGGCCAATATTGAACTGACGGTTCAGTCCATCAAGCAAGCCGTAGCCGAGGCTTCGGCACGATCGGGCGTAGATATCCGCGTTGTCAACGTGGGGATTGCAGGTCAACACATTCGGAGTCATCAACAGCGCAATATGATGACTCGCCAAAGCCGCGAAACCGAGATATCCAAAGCGGATGTGAATCGATTGTTGCAGGAGATGTACCGAGTTCCCCAACAAGCTGGTTATGAAATCATTCATGTATTGCCTCAGGATTATACGGTGGATGGTGAAAAAGACATCACCAACCCAGCAGGCATGAGCGGTATTACCCTGGAGGGTATGTTCCATGTGATTACCGGATCGGTGGGAGCCATCATGAATATCAAACGTTGCGTTGAACTTTCCGGGTTGCTCATCAATGGGTTGACCCTTGAGCCTTTGGCTTCGGCAGAAGCGGTCCTGGGCCAGGACGAGAAGGATGCCGGAGTGGTATTGGTGGATATCGGAGGCGGCACGACGGATATTGCGATTTTTCATCAGAACATCATTCGTCATACCGCGGTGATTCCCTTGGGTGGCAATATCATCACCCAGGATATTCGGGAAGGATGTTCGGTTTTGTTTGATCAGGCCGAAGCGCTCAAAGTTCGTTTTGGTTCGGCCTTGGCCCACGAAAGCATGGCCAATGAAGTGGTTTCAATTCCCGGTATTCGGGGACGAGATCCCAAAGAAATCAGCCTACTTACCTTGGCGAATATTATCAACGCCCGGGTCAAAGAAATCATTCAACATGTTCAGTATGAAATACGTAGCTCCGGTTACGAAAAGAGACTGAGTGCGGGGATTGTCCTCACCGGGGGCGGTGCCCGTTTGAAGAATATCAAGCATTTGTTTTCGTTGATGACGGGTATGGAGGCCTGCGTTGGGGATTCCAACGGGCATTTGAGCCAAGCACCGGATCTCATCAAATCCCCGGTTTATGCAACGGTATGTGGATTGGTTTTGACCTCCTTGTCCAAAATGGATGCCGATGAAAGAACCAAGAACGGACCAGGAAACAGCGTGCCCATCTCTGAAAGCGGGAACGATGATGAAAGCGCTCGAACGCCGGTCCGCGAAGGATTGCTGGATCGCTTGCTATCAGCCTTACCGGGGCTATTTATAGACCCCGAATTAGGCTCCAAAAACGGCCCGCATCGTGGATAATTTTTAATTCAACTTTCTGTCATTTAACAAAAAACGATAAATAATTTTATAACCTCTTAATCCTCTATTTTTTTATGACGCCACTCAGCAATTTTCAATTCAGTTTGGGATCCAACCCCGGTGCTATTATCAAAGTGATCGGCATCGGTGGAGCCGGAGGAAACGCCGTCAATCACATGTTTCAGAAAGGCATCAAGGACGTGGATTTTTTGGTTTGTAACACCGATTACCAGGCCTTAGAACGCAATCTTGTGAGGAATCGCCTTCAATTGGGTCCCTACCTAACCGAAGGCCGTGGTGCTGGCAATCAACCCGAAATCGGGCGGCAGGCTGCAGTAGAGACCATGGAGGAATTCAAGGAGCTCATCGGTAACGAAACCAAAATGGTCTTCATTACAGCTGGGCTGGGTGGTGGAACCGGAACAGGAGCAGCCCCAGTTTTGGCCGAAGCTTGCAGAGCCCTCGATATTCTGACAGTGGGTATTGTTACCCTGCCTTTTTCCTTTGAGGGAAAGAAGCGTCTGGAACAGGCCGAACATGGATTGAAAGAATTGCGTCGTTTTTGTGATACCACCCTGGTCATCAGCAACGACAAGGTTCGCGAACTGTTTGGAAATCTGGTATTTAAAGATGCCTTTGCCAAGGCGGATGATGTTTTGGCCTCTGCGGCCAAGGGCATTGCCGAAATTATTACGGTGGACGGTTACGTGAATGTCGATTTTGCCGATGTTCGAACCGTTTTGCAACAGAGTGGCAAGGCGGTCATGGGTTCTGGTCAGGCCAGCGGTGAGAACCGCGCCTTGGAGGCCGTGCGCTTGGCCTTGTCCTCTCCTTTGCTCAGCGAGAACGACATATCCGGTGCCCGCAATATTTTGATCAACATGAGCAGTGGGAATGATGACCCTATTCGATTGGACGAAATCGGAGAAATTAACGATTATGTCCAAACCGAGGCAGGATCAGGGACCGATGTTATCTGGGGGAATTGCACCGACGATGAATTGGGAGATGCCCTTCGAGTTACCTTGATTGCCACCGGATTCGAAGGGGATGCTCGCCGCGACTACGGTCGTGCTGCTGGCTCGGCAGGTGCAGGGTGGCAGCCATCCACGCCCGAAAAACCGTCCGTGGTCATTCACACGCTCGATTCGCCCGTTGTTGCTGAGCAAGCCCCGGTCGCTGAGCAAGCCCCGGTCGCTGCGCAAGCCCCGGTCGAAGAAGAAAGCCTGCCCATGTTCACCTTGATTGACGATGAATACATGGACGATGAGGGGGACAACGGATCCGACCCGACCCCATCAACGCCCAGCCCTGAGCCACAAGGACCGGCTTTTGAACAGGGTTCCCTCGATTTGTTTACCAGGGTTTGGAATTTGGATGATGCTGCTTCTCCTTTCGCTTCGGATGAACCTAGCAACGAACGGAACGATGAACCGGTCGCTGCTTTGAGCGCTTCGGGAACGGAGGTGAACGATGAGGTCAATCCATTCTTTGGATACGACGGACCGGTCGAATGGGACTTGGCGCCGGTGAATGTTGAATCCACCGCGTCCATCACCGCATCCATCAACACGGCCGTGCCTGCCGTCGATTTGGAACCTGTCAACACGGCGCCTGCTCCTTCTCCCATACCTTCGGTGGAGGCATCGCCCGTGTATGCGAGCGGTCCTTCCGAAGAAGATGTTTTAACGCGCTCGCGCCAGCGCATTCAGAATCTGCGCAGTCTAAATTCATTGATATCCGGGGGGAATGTTGCGCTCGAAGAATTAGAAAAAGTTCCGGCCTATGTCCGGGCAGGCTATCAACCAGCGCCTGCGGCTTCCAGTTCGGACCTACCTTTGAGCCGTACAACGGTGACGGAAAGACCTTTGGGCTCGGGTGCTCCCTTATTCAAAACGGACAACCGGTACCTGCACGATAACGTAGATTAATTGTCACTTTACCTGGCCTTCAAATCCGTTTTGCGATGAACATAGGCATCCTCAAAGAAGCTAGTCCGGAATGCCGGGTTGCTGCTACCCCTGAATTGGTCCAAGCCTGGATCACGCGGGGTCACCGGGTTTGGGTCGAAGCAGGGGCAGGCTCCGCAGCGGCTTACCCCGATGAGGCCTACCAAAACGCGGGCGCTCAAGGCGGCTCAAGGACGGATATCCCCAGCGATACGGAGGTCTTGGTAACGGTCAACTGCCCCGCGGAACTTCCACTCCCCGGTTTGAGGTGGTTAATCGGTACCTTGTCGCCGGCCCGCCATCGTTCGCTGTTGTCAGCCTGGGCGGAGTCGGGTCTTACCATCCTTAGTTTGGATGCCTTGCCTCGAATAACCCGTGCCCAGAACATGGATGTCCTCTCCAGC
Organism: Bacteroidota bacterium; assembly: GCA_027485465.1. Classification (GTDB taxonomy): domain Bacteria; phylum Bacteroidota; class Bacteroidia; order UBA7662; family UBA7662; genus SYHX01. Next base: position 18,319 of record JAIXRA010000016.1, read on the forward strand.
CAAGCATCGCTTGGCGGGTACCATGCTGTGGTCGAGGCCGCTGCTCTTTTGCCCCGGTGTTTTCCGATGATGATGACCGCAGCAGGGACCGTGGTGCCTGCCCGGGTTTTGGTGATTGGAGCCGGTGTGGCTGGACTGCAGGCCATTGCAACGGCCAAGCGATTGGGGGCGGTGGTGGCAGCATTTGATACCCGGCCTTCGGTCAAGGAGCAGGTTGAGAGTCTTGGTGGCCAATTTATCGAAGTGGAAGGTGCGGTGGAGGATCGCCAAGCCGGGGGCTATGCGGTGGAGCAAAGCGAGGACTACCGCCAACGACAACAGGAGCGTCTCAACGAGGAGCTTCTCAAGGCGGATGTAGTGATTACCACCGCTCAAATTCCTGGTCAAAGGGCTCCAATTCTGATTTCGTCGGCCATGCTAGCCCGAATGAAAGCCGGTTCCGTTGTGATGGACCTGGCGGCCGCCGGTGGGGGGAATTGTGAAGGCACCGTGGATGGTCAGAATATTCGATTGGGTCAGGCCTTGGTTTGCGGTCGGTCGGCTCCTGCTTCGGCCAAGGCCCAGGATGCCAGCCGAATGTATTCCAAGAATTTACTTGCCTTCACGGCTTTGCTGGAAACCGAAGAACCCACCAAGTGGGATCTCGGTCGTGATGAAATTGTAACAGCTTGCTGCCTGGCCCATGATGGGAAGAAGCAAGGGCTGATCGCCTAATCGCATGGACCTCTAAATTGGAAACGATGGAATGGAGCTTACAGGATTTGCCAACACTGATTAACAGTGTACTACCTCACCTTTATTTGCTATTGCTCGCTGTTTTTTTGGGCATTGAGGTGATTGGTCGGGTGCCTCAGGTTTTGCACACCCCCCTGATGTCTGGCTCGAACGCCCTGTCAGGGGTGGTGGTGGTCGGTTCCATTCTCCTCGTGGGGAAGGCCGAGCAGGCTCCTTGGCCGGTCTTGGTTTTGGGTTGCTTGTCCTTGGTCTTAGCCACCGTGAATGTGGTGGGTGGATTTGCCGTTACCGGGCGTATGCTCAACATGTTCCGCAAAAAGAAATAAGATGGAAACACTGATGGAGGTGGGCTACTTGGTGGCTCTTGTTTGTTTTGTGTTAGGGATTAAAGGGATGAGCGACCCGGCGACCTCCAACCGAGGGAATCTCGTCTTGGCATTGGGCATGGGCTTGGCCGTCTTGGTGACTCTTTTTCTCCCAGGGCTCTCCAACCTACCGTACATTCTAGGGTCGTTGGTGTTGGGCTCCGTGGTAGGACTACGGATGTCTGGGCAGGCCAAAATGACCGAAATGCCGCAGATGGTTTCTTTGCTTAATGGATTTGGAGGCTTGGCGGCGGCCTTGGTGGCCTTGGCCGAGGTGGTGGATTTGTTGTACGGTGAGGGTCTGCTTCGTTTGTTGACCCAAACATCGGGGATGGGGTCCATGGGATCTTATTACTTGGTTTTTTATATTGTCACCTTGATGATCAGTTTATCGGTCGGCGGTATCTCGTTTACCGGTTCGGTTTTCGCAATGGCTAAGTTGGACGGCAAGGTGAGTGGTCAGCCCATCCGCTTCCCCATGCAGGGTTTGGCAACCAATGGACTCTTGTTCGCCCAGGTCCTGTTGATCGTGGGGATGATCCTGGCGCCTACCTATGCCGAGCCGATGGTCTATCTTCTTTTTGTTTTGTCCTTGGTTTACGGGGTTCTTTTTGTAATGCCCATTGGGGGGGCCGACATGCCGGTCGTCATTTCTTTTTTGAATTCCCTCACGGGTCTGACCGCCGCCACCACGGGATTGCTCTTTGACAACCGCGCCATGCTCATGGGCGGTGTTTTGGTGGGCGCATCGGGTGTGTACTTGACGGTCCTCATGTGCAAAGCCATGAATCGGACCTTGGGCGCCGTGCTTCTGGGTCAGTTCAATGCCTCAGGAGGCGGTGCCGGTCGCGAGATGAACGGTCAAATCCGGGAGATAGGCACCTACGATGCCGCGGTTTTGCTGGCATATTCTTCCCGCGTTGTGGTGGTGCCTGGATACGGAATGGCCGTCGCCCAGGCCCAGCATCCCATGCACGAGCTCGAAAAACTCTTGGTATCGAAGGGCGTTCAATGCCGTTATGCCATTCACCCTGTGGCGGGTCGTATGCCCGGCCATATGAATGTTTTGCTAACCGAAGCCGATGTCTCCTACGATTTATTGATGGAGATGGAGGCCATTAATCCTGAATTTCCCCAAACCGATGTGGTGGTGGTGGTCGGTGCGAACGATGTGGTCAATCCGGCTGCCGAAACCGATCCGGGTTCCCCCGTCTACGGGATGCCTATTCTTAAGGCTTACCAGGCCAAGAACATCATCGTGATCAAGCGCTCCATGGCCGCGGGTTATGCCGGTGTGGAGAATGAGCTTTTTTACGACCCCAAAACACGAATGTTGTTTGGGGATGCCAAAGCCGTTTTGTCGGAGTTGATTCAGGCCGTGAAGGGTTTGTAAGGCGGGGTCTTGCCAAGGCTTTTGCAAGGTTGAGGCTTGGTTCTAGTGCCCAAAAATTATTTTTGGAATTACTACAAAAGGTGCAATTTTTGAGGAGCCGAACGTTTGTGCTTTCGGGCCCAACCTTAGACCTCAACCGCCCACCTTTTTTGTTATACTTTCCAAAATTCTCCTCCACCCATGTCCTCCTCCCCCGCTGAACTCCATTACAACGGTCAGGTTTACCCCTTGCCCCTCCTGGTTGGTACCGAAAACGAACCGGCCGTCGATATTTCCAAACTGCGGGACGATACAGGGTTGGTGACCTTGGATATTGGCTACAAAAACACCGGCGCTACCAAGAGCGCCATCACCTTTATTGACGGAGATGCAGGGATTCTGAGTTATCGCGGTTACCCCATTGAGCAATTGGCGGCCAATTCCAGTTTTATGGAGGTTTCCTACCTTTTGCTATACGGGGAATTGCCGACCATGTCCCAATTGGAGACCTTTAATCATAGCATCACGCACAGGACCCTGGTCCACGAAAATATCAAGAAGTTTTTGGATGCCTATCCGGCATCGACCCATCCCATGGGGGTTTTGATGAGCACCATCGCGTCGCTATCTAGTTTTTACCCCAATTCCTTGATTGCGAACCGTCCGATGGCCGATATGGACCGGACCTACCACCGCTTGATTGCCAAAATGGCCACCATAGCGGCTTGGACCTACAAAAAATCACTGGGGCACCCCTACATGTACCCCAACAACAAATTGGACTATGTCAGCAATTTCCTCCAAATGATGTTCGGGCACCGGACGGAGGATTATATCGCGGATCCGGTCGTGGTTGATGCCTTGAACAAATTATTGATTCTCCACGCAGACCACGAGCAAAACTGCTCCGCGTCCACCGTACGCATGGTTGGTTCTTCGCATGCCAACATTTATGCGGCTGTTGCTGCCGGGGTAGGGGCCTTGTGGGGTCCATTGCACGGTGGTGCTAACCAGGCAGTGATTGAAATGTTGGAGCAAATCCGGGCCGATGGTGGGCAGGTTTCCAAGTTTGTGGCCAAGGCCAAGGACAAAAACGACCCCTTCCGCCTCATGGGTTTTGGTCACAGAGTTTACAAGAATTTTGATCCCCGGGCCCGCATTATCAAAGAAGCCTGCGATCAGGTTTTGAACAAATTGGGCGTCAACGATCCGGTACTGGACATCGCCAAACAATTAGAAACCACCGCATTGCAAGACGATTACTTTATCGAGCGCAAGTTGTACCCCAACGTAGATTTCTATTCCGGGATCATTTACCGTGCGATTGGTATCCCCACCGATATGTTTACGGTCATGTTTGCCTTGGGCCGTTTGCCGGGCTGGATTGCCCAGTGGAAAGAGATGCGTGAACTCAACGAGCCGATAGGTAGGCCACGGCAGGTTTATGTAGGCCATCCCCGCAGGGACTACTTGCCCATTACCAAGCGCTGACCACTGGTCCAGGCTCTTGGAAACCGGAACGAGCGAATTTGGGCTTAGTTCCGTTGGGCGCTATGGTAAGCCTCTTCGATTTCGTCGGTCCGTATGGGCAAATCCTTCATTAAATCAACGGGCCCGGCTGCGCTAACCACGACATCGTTTTCGATCCGAATGCCCAACCCTTCTTCGGGAATGTAAAGACCGGGCTCGCAGGTTATGACCATCCCTTCCTGAAGGGATTCGTAACGGGCCCCAACATCGTGGACATCCAAACCAAGGAAATGCCCCGTGCCATGGGGAAAATACCTTTTATAGGCCGGTGATTTGGGATCCTGCTTTGCAACATCTTCGGAGCTGATAAGTCCCAAGCGCAGAACCGCATCTTGCATGATGAGGGCAGATTCCTGGTTGTAATCGTTCAGGCTTCGACCGGGTCGTAGCAAATCCATTGCTTGGCGTTGTACGTCCAGAACGGCATCGTACACCTCTTTTTGTCGGGGTGTAAAACGACCGTTGACCGGGATACAGCGGGTTAAATCGGCGGCGTAATGCGCATACGATGCCCCAAAATCCATCAACAGCAGGTCACCGTCCTTGCAGGGAGCCGCATTGCGGGTATAATGAAGAATGCAGGCGTGGTCTCCCGATGCGATAATGGGTTCAAAGCTGAAGCCTTCGGCCCCCTGGCCCAGAATAGATCCCGCGAGGGCAGCCTCCACCTGGTATTCCATACAACCGGGCCGGATGACCTTCAGGGCCTGCAAAAGGGCGTTGTGGGTAATCGAGATGGCTTTTTGGAGGGTTTGGACTTCCTCTTGGCTTTTGACGGCGCGCAAGCGGTCCAGGGCAGGGGAGGCTCGATGAAAACGGTGCAGGGGAAAATCGTTGGTGAGGCGGCCGGCCAGCCTTTGGGAGGCGGATCGAACAGGGGAGGCAGAGGCTCGGTCGTTTTCGTTCAAAGCCAAGTGGATATCGCTGGCGTATTTGGCCTGGGTCCACAAAACAGTCTCAAAATCTTTTTCCCACAGGACTTGGGCGATTCCCGATAGGGCCGAGGCCTCTTCTCGGCTATGCCGAGGCCCTTCCCAAACGGCCAATTCTGGGCTGGTTTCCCGGACAAAAAGGACTTCCCGGTAGGCGGGGTTGGGACAATCGGGGAACAAAAGCAGGGCTGTGAGCTCCTGATCGATGCCGCTGAGCCAGTAAAGATTGGAATCCGGTCGATAGGGATGATAGGCGTCGCCGTTGGCCGGAACCTGGTCAGAGGCCACAAAAACCGCCATGGAACCGCTTCCAAGGGAGGCCGTGTAGCGGGCGCGGTTCGCGACAAAAACAGAAGAATCGAGGGGTTGATAGCGCATATAGGGGTGGTCTTGGGGGAATGGACAAAGGTAAGCGGGGCTTTTTGATTGTGGATAAAGCCCCCGGAATCCCCTATTTTGTTTAAAAAAATGGCCGATACCTTTGGATTTACACACAAAATCCTCTACTTTTGCACTCCCTCAAAAATAGGGGTCGGACAACGATACCAGAAACCAAACACCATGCCTACCATTCAGCAATTGGTCAAAAACGGCCGGGAACACAAGGCGGACAAGAGCAAATCTCCTGCCTTGGACTCCTGCCCACAGCGTCGCGGGGTCTGCACCCGTGTCTATACGACCACTCCCAAGAAGCCCAATTCAGCCATGCGCAAAGTGGCTCGTGTTCGCTTGACCAACCAAAAGGAGGTCAACGCCTACATCCCCGGTGAGGGACACAACCTGCAGGAGCACTCCATCGTGTTGATCCGCGGTGGTCGTGTGAAGGACTTGCCAGGTGTTCGCTACCATATTATTCGTGGTGCTTTGGATACGGCCGGTGTAAACGGCCGCAAACAGGGTCGCTCCAAATACGGAGCCAAGGCCAAGCAGGCCGCAGCGCCAACCAAAGGCAAAGGCGGTAAAAAGTAATTTGATTATCAAGGTAAAGTCATGAGAAAAACCTCCGCCAAGAAGCGCTTTGTTGAACCGGACCCCAAATTCCGGGACGAAATCGTCACCAAGTTCATCAACAACCTGATGTACGATGGGAAGAAGAGCACGGCCAGTCAGATTTTTTACCTGGCCGTTGAGAACATCGAAAAGAAATTATCAGAGCCCGGTATCGAAGTTTGGCGCCGAGCCTTGAACAATGTGATGCCATCGGTGGAAGTCAAAAGCCGCCGTGTCGGTGGATCAACGTTTCAGGTCCCCGTTGAAGTGAAGCCCAACCGCAAGCAAGCATTGGGTATGCGTTGGTTGATTGGTTACGCCCGCAAGCGCAATGAAAAGACCATGACCGATAAACTAGCCGCTGAAATCATTGCCGCCTCCAAAGGCGAAGGTGCTGCGGTCAAGAAAAAAGAAGACACCTATCGTATGGCCGAAGCCAACAAAGCATTCTCTCATTTCCGATTCTAATTCCAACCGATTCCAACCCCTAGCTACGGCTCATACCCCATTATCATGTCACAGAAGGATTTAGGCTTCACCCGCAATATTGGAATCGCGGCCCATATTGACGCCGGCAAGACCACGACCACCGAGCGTGTTCTGTATTATACCGGCATGACCCACAAAATCGGTGAGGTTCACGACGGTGCTGCGACCATGGACTGGATGGCCCAGGAGCAGGAACGTGGTATCACCATCACCTCGGCTGCTACCAAGACTTCTTGGAAATGGCAGGACAGGGAATACGCAGTCAATATCATTGATACCCCCGGCCACGTTGATTTTACCGTAGAAGTTAACCGTTCCCTCCGCGTATTGGACGGGCTGGTTTTTTTGTTTTCAGCCGTCGACGGGGTTGAGCCTCAATCCGAAACCAACTGGCGTCTCGCTGATAATTACAAAGTACCCCGTTTGGGTTTTGTAAACAAAATGGACCGTCAGGGTTCTGATTTTTTCAAAGTATGCCAGCAGGTCAAAGACATGTTGGGTTCCAACGCCGTCCCGATTCAAATTCCCATCGGCGAAGAAGAACATTTCAAAGGGGTGATCGATTTGATTACCAACCAAGCCATTGTTTGGGACGAGGCCTCCAAGGGCATGACCTTCCAAGTGATCGAAACCCCTGCCGATTTAGTGGAGGAGGCCCATCGCTACCGTCAGCAGTTGATTGAAGTCTGCGCCGATTACGATGACGCTTTGATGGAGAAGTTTTTTGATGATCCCGATTCCATCACCCACGATGAACTGCGTGCGGCCCTTCGCAAAGCGGTCTGCGACCAAAAAGTCGTCCCCATGCTTTGCGGTTCTGCCTTCAAAAACAAAGGGGTACAGGCCGTGTTGGATGCTGTCTGCGCCTTCTTGCCATCGCCCACCGATCAGGAAGCGGTGACCGGGACCAATCCCAAAACCGATGCCGAAGAAACACGCAAGCCATCCGTAGATGCTCCTTTTTCTGCATTGGCTTTCAAAGTGGCCACGGATCCCTTCGTTGGACGCTTGGTATTCTTCCGGGTTTACAGCGGTCGCTTGGATGCGGGTTCCTATGTATTGAAGGTCCGCAACGAGCCAGACAAAGGTATTGTCATGGAAAAGGAGCGTATTTCTCGTCTCTTCCAAATGCATGCCAACGATCGCAAGGCCATTGACTTCGTTGAAGCCGGTGACATCTGTGCTGCCGTAGGTTTCAAAGACATCAAAACAGGGGATACCCTCTGTGCCGAGAATGCTCCCATCATTTTGGAGGCCATGCAATTCCCAGATCCGGTTATTGGTTTGGCGATTGAACCCAAGACGCAAGCAGACTCTGATAAATTGGGAACAGCCCTCGCCAAATTGGCCGAGGAAGATCCCACCTTCAAGGTCAAAACCGACGAGGATACCGGTCAAACCATTATTTCTGGTATGGGTGAATTGCACCTCGAAATCATCGTAGACCGTCTGCGTCGTGAATTCAAGGTTGAGTGCAACCAGGGTGCCCCGCAGGTTAACTACAAAGAGGCTATTACATCGCCCGTTACCCACCGTGAGGTTTACAAGAAGCAGACCGGTGGTCGTGGTAAGTTCGCCGACATTTTTGTCGAAATCATGCCCGGTGATCCTGAGAAGGCTGGTTTGGAATTTGTGAATGAAATCGTCGGCGGATCTGTTCCAAGGGAATTTATTCCTTCGGTCGAGAAGGGCTTTGCCGCCGCCATGGCCAACGGTGTTTTGGCCGGTTTTACCATGGACACCCTCAAGGTTCGCCTTTTTGATGGTAGTTTCCACGCAGTGGACTCCGATTCGCTGTCCTTTGAAATTGCAGCTCGTACGGCTTTCCGTGAGGCTTGCCGCAAAGCCAACCCGATTCTCCTGGAGCCCATCATGAAAGTGGAGGTTATTACCCCCGAAGATTATATGGGCGATGTGATCGGTGACTTGAACAAGCGTCGTGGTCAGATGCAGGGCATGGATTCCAGGAATGGAGCCCAGGTCATCAAAGCCCAGGTTCCCTTGGCCGAGATGTTTGGCTATGTGACGGTTCTGCGGACCCTTACATCCGGTCGTGCCACTTCCACCATGGAGTTCTCGCATTATACCGAAACCCCCAAGAATATTTCCGAAGACGTCCTGGCCAAGTACAAGGCCATGAAAGCTGAAAAAGATTAAACCGCCGTTATGAGCCATCGTATTCGCATCAAACTCAAGTCCTACGATCACAACTTGGTCGATAAATCGGCGGAGAAGATCGTAAAGACCGTCAAAATGACGGGCGCCGTTGTGAGCGGTCCTATTCCATTGCCGACCGAAAAGAAAATCTTTACCGTGCTCAAATCACCGCACGTTAACAAAAAAGCCCGTGAGCAGTTTCAACTCTGCTCTTACAAGCGGGTGATGGATATCCACAGTTCTTCGTCCAAGACCGTGGATGCTCTTATGAAGCTGGAATTGCCCAGCGGTGTGGACGTCGAAATCAAAGTCTAACGCTATGTCAGGTATAATTGGTAAAAAAATTGGAATGACCTCCGTCTTTGCGGCGGATGGTGCAATGATTCCCTGTACCGTTCTGGAAGCAGGACCCTGTGTGGTAACGCAGGTCCGCACCAAGGACAAGGATGGGTACGAAGCTGTTCAATTGGCTTTTGGTGATCGCAAGGAGAAATCCTCGACCCAACCGCTCATTGGTCACTTCAAGAAAGCCGGCACAGGCCCCAAGGCCAAGGTAACCGAATTCCGTGGTTTCAAAAAGGACCTTCAGTTGGGCGACCAGGTGGATGTGACCCTCTTTCAAGAGGGTGATACGGTGGATGTCATCGGAGAGACCAAGGGTAAAGGATTCCAAGGTGTCGTCAAGCGTCACGGTTTTGGTGGGGTCGGCGGCCAAACCCACGGTCAGCACAACCGATTGCGTGCTCCCGGTTCTTTGGGCGCTTCGTCATTCCCCAGCCGCGTTTTCAAAGGAATGCGGATGGCCGGGCAAACCGGTAACGTTCGCCGCACCGCTCAGAATTTACAAATTGTTAAAGTTTATCCCGAGCAAAATCTCCTCGTGGTCAAAGGCTCCGTTCCCGGTGCCAACGGCTCTTGGGTTTTGGTTCAGAAATAATTCACTCGCCTACGTCATGGAAACCGCCGTTTATTCCCGCTCAGGCCAAGCCACCGATCGCAAAGTGGTTCTGGATGATCAGGTTTTTTGTTCCGAGCCCAACGATCACGCCATTTACTTGGACGTCAAGTTGCACCTCGCTAATCGTCGCCAGGGTACCGCCAAGGCCAAGGAAAGGTCCGAAATGAGCGGTTCAACCCGCAAACTTTTCCGTCAAAAGGGAACCGGTGGCGCTCGCCGCGGGGATATCAACAGCCCTTTGATGTACGGTGGAGCTCGTGTTTTCGGTCCCAAGCCACGGGATTATTCCTTCAAACTCAACAAGAAATTACGGCAGCTTGCCCGTCGTTCCGCCCTATCCTACAAGGTTCAGGGGAATCAACTCTTTGTTGTGGAGGACTTTTCGATGGATGCCCCCAAGACCAAGGAATTCATGACCCTCATCCGGAATTTTCAACTGGACGGACGTCGGGTTCTGTTGGTGACCGGCGAAAATCAGCCGAACCTGGTTCTCTCTGGCCGTAATATTCCCAATGCCCGGGTGATGATTGCCCAGGATTTGAATACCTACGATGTTATGAACGCTCACTGCCTTCTCGTTCAACAGAGTGCCGTGGCCAAAATTCAGGAAACCCTCCTCTAAGAACTAGTTATGGAAACCCTCAAAAAGCCGGTGGTAACCGAAAAAATGACCCGTTTGACGGAGAAGCATCAGCAATATGCTTTTCGTGTTGACAAGCGTGCCAACAAGATTCAGATCCGGACTGCTGTTGAAAGTATGTACGGTGTGACGGTGGAATCGGTGAATACCATGCGATATGCTGGGGATACCCGCAGTCGCAGTACCAAATCGGGCATCTTGCGTGGTCGCACCGATTCTTTCAAAAAAGCTATTGTTACCCTCAAAGCCGGGGATAGTATTGATTATTACGCCGGCCTCTAAATTATTGCTATGTCAGTCAAACGATTCAAACCGCTAACCCCGGGACTTCGCTTTAAGGTTGCTAATACCTTTGCGGAGTTGACCACGGACAAGCCTGAGAAGTCCTTGTTGGCCCCTCTTTCCAAATCCGGGGGCCGAAACAGGGATGGCAAAATGACCATGCGCTATATGGGCGGTGGCCATAAGAAAATGTACCGTGTGGTGGACTTTCGCCGTGACAAGTTGGACATTCCAGCGACGGTGAAGACCATTGAATACGATCCCAATCGCTCCGCCTTCATCGCTCTCTTGTTTTATGCCGATGGTGAGAAGCGCTACATTTTGGCTCCCAAAGGGTTGAAGGTCGGAAACACCGTCATGTCTGGAACCAAGGCGACCCCGGATACGGGCAATTGCATGTACCTCTCCAGTATTCCTTTGGGCTCTAGCATTCATAACATTGAATTGCGCCCTGGTCGTGGTGGGCAAATGGTTCGTTCGGCGGGTGGTTCCGCTGTTCTTGCGGCTCGCGATGGCCAGTATGCCATTATCAAATTGCCTTCCGGTGAAACCCGGATGGTATTGCAGACCTGCATGGCTACCATGGGTGCTTTGTCGAACGAAGACCACTTTTTGGAAATCAGCGGTAAAGCCGGACGTTCCCGTTGGTTAGGTCGCCGTCCAAGGGTCCGTGGTGTTGCGATGAACCCAGTCGATCACCCGATGGGTGGTGGTGAAGGCCGTGCATCCGGTGGACATCCACGCTCACGCAACAGCATTCCTTCGAAGGGTTACAAAACCCGTCGTGGCAAGCGTCCTTCGGATCGCCTGATCATCAAACGTCGTACCAACTAATTCCGTAACGCAACTTACATACATCGTTATGCCCCGTTCCCTCAAAAAAGGCCCCTTCATTGAATACACCCTCGAGCGCAAAATCGAGGCAATGAACAACGGCTCCAAAAAAACCGTGGTTAAAACCTGGTCTCGGCGTTCCATGGTGATTCCCGAATTTGTCGGTCACACCATCGCTGTTCACAACGGTAACAAGTTTATCCCTGTCTATGTGACCGAAAACATGGTCGGACACAAATTGGGCGAATTTTCACCAACCCGTACGTTCCGGGGTCACTCCGGTAATCGCAAATAATCGACGCTATGGAAGCCAAAGCTATACTTAGGGATTGCCCTACCTCCCCTCAAAAGATGCGTTTGCTGGCCGATATGATTCGCGGTCGCAAAGTGGATCAGGCCCAAGGCCTTTTGAAGTTTTCCAAAAAGGATGCTTCCGCCCGCCTCGAGAAGCTTTTGATGTCTGCTGTTGCCAATTGGGAGCGCAAAAACGAGGACCTCAGTCTTGAATCGGCAGAACTCTACGTCAAACAGATTTTTGTGGACGGTGGAAAGATGCTCAAGCGTCTTCGTCCAGCCCCCCAGGGTCGTGGCCATCGTATTCTCAAAAGATCCAATCATATTACCATCGTGGTGGATGCCACGACCAACTCCGAAAACGCCTAATTAAATGGGACAAAAAACCAATCCAATCAGCTTGAGGCTGGGATATATCAAAGGCTGGGACTCCAACTGGTTTGGCGGCAAGAATTATGCCGACAAAATTCTCGAGGATGACAAAATTCGTCGCTACCTCAGTGCGCGTATCAACAACAGTGGTATTTCCAAGTTGGTGATTGAGCGTACACTCAAGCGGATCATTATCACGATTCATACCAGCCGTCCTGGTATTGTTATCGGAAAAGGTGGCCAGGAAGTGGATCGAATCAAGGAAGAAATCAAGAAGCTCACCCAAAAGGAGATCCAGATCAATATCCATGAGATCAAGAAACCCGAGCTGGAAGCTGCTTTGGTTGCCGAGGGCATTGCCCGTCAGCTCGAAGGTCGTGTTTCATTTCGTCGTGCGATGAAGATGGCATTGGCCTCTACCATGCGTCTCAATGCCGAGGGTATCAAGGTCATGGTTTCGGGTCGTCTAGGTGGTGCAGAAATTGCACGTACTGAACAATACAAAGAAGGCCGCATTCCCCTGCACACCCTACGTGCTGACATTGATTACGCTCTCAAAGAAGCCCAAACCGTTTACGGAAAAATTGGGGTTAAAGTCTGGATTTGTCGGGGCGAAGTTTTCGGAAAGCGCGATTTGTCTCCCAATGTAGGAGTCAGTGCTGGCGGTGGTCGTTCCGAACAGGGTGGTGGTCGTGGAGACCGTCCAGGTGGTGGTCGTGGTGATCGCCGCGGGCCCCGTGGAGAAGGTCGTTCCGAAGGACGTGGGGGAGATCGCCGCAACAGAAGCTAAAGGAAACCGATATGTTACAACCAAAAAGAACCAAATTCCGCAAAACCCACAAGGGTCGAGTTCATGGGATGGCTACCCGCGGCGCCGAGCTGTCCTTCGGTAGTTTTGGACTCAAGTCTCTCGAGGCCAAATGGATTACCTCTAGACAAATCGAATCCGCCCGTATTGCTGTGACTCGCTTTATGAAAAGGGAAGGTCAGGTATGGATCCGTATTTTTCCGGATAAGCCAATCACCAAAAAGCCCGCTGAGGTGCGTATGGGTAAGGGTAAAGGAGCCCCGGAATATTGGGTGGCTGTTGTCAAACCCGGCACTCTGATTTTTGAAGCCGAAGGTGTTCCGCTGGAAGTTGCTCGCGAAGCCTTGCGCTTGGCGGCTCAGAAGCTTCCTGTTTCGACCTCCTTTGTGGTTCGTCGCGATTATGTCACCGAAGCCAAAAGCGCCTAATCGTTTTCATCGTACCCTGTAGCCCGTTCTATCATGAAGAATACCGACCTAACCGCTCTCTCCGTTACCGATTTGCAGGAGCGTATCCGTGACGAAAAAGCCAATTTGCACAAAATGCGCTTTAACCATACGGTATCACCCGTGGAAAATCCGACGCGCATTCGTCAGAGCCGCCGCGAAGTGGCCCGGATGATGACCGAACTCAACGCCCGTCAACGCTCGAACAACAACGCATAACCTACCATTCATGGAAGATTTGAATACGCCTACCGCAGCATCCCCTGCGCACACATCGACAGCCGAACAGCCACGTCGCTTTCGCAAAGAGAAAGTTGGGGTGGTGGTTTCCAATAAAATGAACAAATCCATCACGATTTCGGTGGAAAAGAAAGTTAAGGACAGCATGTACCACAAGTTCATCAAGAGCTCACGCAAATTCATGGCCCATGATGAAGAGAATACATGCAATGTCGGTGACCGTGTTCGGATTGTCGAAACCCGTCCTTTGAGCAAAAACAAGTGCTGGCGCCTCGTAGAAGTAATCGAACGAGCGAAGTAATCTCCCCCTACAAACCCTACCCGAAAAGATCCTACCATGGTACAACAGGAAAGCCGCTTGGCCGTAGCCGATAATAGCGGCGCCAAAGAAGTTCTTTGCATCCGCGTTTTGGGCGGAACCGGCAAACGCTACGCCAGCGTTGGCGACAAAATCGTGGTTTCCATTAAATCGGCGATCCCAACCGGCAATGCCAAGAAGGGTACCGTGTCCAAAGCCGTCGTCGTGCGGACCGCCAAAGAAGTACGTCGTCGGGATGGTTCTTACATCCGTTTTGATGACAACGCGGTTGTTTTGTTAAATGCACAGGATGAGCCCCGTGGAACCCGCATTTTTGGCCCGGTTGCCAGAGAATTGCGTGAAAAACAGTTCATGAAAATTGTTTCACTGGCCCCTGAAGTCCTTTAAGAATTTTTGATGTTATGAAAAAGTCCAAGAATCACGAAATCCCTATTGCCAAACCCAAACTCCGCAAAGGAGATTTGGTTCAGGTAATTGCCGGTGACAGCCGTGGCAAACAAGGCCGCATCCTTCAAATGGTACGCGAAACCAATCGTGCCGTTGTTGAAGGCTTGAACCTGGTCAGCCGTCACACGAAACCCTCTGCGACATCACCCAACGGAGGCATTATCAAGAAAGAAGCCCCGATTCATTTGTCCAACTTGCAATTGGTTGTGGCAGGTAAGCCAACGCGCGTCGGTCGCAAAACCAACGAGGCCGGAGAGCTGGTCCGTTTCGCCAAATCCAACCAGGAAATAATCCCGTCATGAGCTATCAGGTACGACTTAAAGTCAAATACAACACGGAGGTCGTTTCGGCCCTCAAGGAAAAGTTTGGATACAAAAACGTCATGGAGGTTCCTCGCCTTACCAAGATTTGTATCAACCAAGGGGTCGGTGCAGCCGTCTCTGACAAGAAATTGATTGACAATGCTTTGGGCGAAATTACCCAAATCACCGGTCAGAAGCCCATCGCTACGTTGTCCCGGAAAGCGATCTCTAACTTTAAGCTCCGCGAAAAAATGCCTATTGGGGTCAAAGTAACCCTCCGAAACGAACGGATGTATGAGTTTTTGGACCGTTTGGTGGCTGTTGCATTGCCCCGTGTTCGGGATTTCAAAGGCATACCATCCAAGGGTTTTGATGGCCGTGGTAATTACACTTTGGGTGTAACAGAACAAATTATTTTCCCAGAGATCAACATTGACAAGGTCAGCAAGATCAATGGTATGCATATCACTTTTGTAACAACGGCCCGCAACGACGAAGAAGCCAAGGCACTCCTGGCCGAATTGGGTCTTCCCTTCAAATCTTCAAAGAACTAAATCATGGCCAAAGAAGGTATCAAAGCCCGCGATAAGAAACGCCTCAAAACCGTTGAGCGCTACGCCGCCAAGCGTAAAGCCCTCAAAGAAGCCGGTGATGTTTTGGGTTTGCAGAAGCTGCCCAGGAACGCATCTCCAGTCCGCATTCACAACCGTTGCAGTATCTCCGGTCGCCCCCGGGGCTTTATGCGTCAGTTCGGTATCTCCAGGGTCTTGTTCCGCAAGATGGCTTCGAACGGCCTCATTCCGGGTGTCACCAAAGCCTCCTGGTAATCCTCCTCTTATTGAATTTACGACCCGTATTTTATGACTGATCCAATTGCCGATTACCTAACCCGCCTGCGCAATGCGCTGAAGGCCCGTCATCGTATTGTTGAAATTCCGGCCTCCAACACCAAAAAAGCCATCACACAGGTTCTTTTTGAGAAAGGCTATATTGCTAATTACAAGTTTGAGGACGAAGGACCCCAAGGTCATATCAAAATCGCTCTCAAATACATTCCCGGTACCGGTGAGCCCGTTATCCAAAAGCTTACTCGCGTTAGCCGTCCAGGTCTTCGCCTTTACAAAGGAGTCGAGGAGATGCCAAGGGTTATCAACGGCCTTGGTATCGCCATCCTTTCCACCAACAAGGGTATCATGACCGACAAAGAAGCCAGAAGGTTGAATGTCGGGGGTGAAGTTCTTTGTTACGTTTCCTAATCCGGTCATCTTAAGAACCAACAATCGCATCATGTCACGAATAGGCAAGCTTCCGCTCAGTATTCCCTCCGGGGTTCAAGTCCTCATGGACAAAAATAACGTTACGGTAAAGGGCCCCAAGGGTGAATTGTCCCGTTTGGTTGATCCGGATATCCGTCTGGAAATGGTCGACGGTGTTATCACGGTCAGTCGTCCAACCGATAGCAAGCGTCATCGCGCGCTTCACGGCCTTTACAGAGCCCTCCTGGCCAACATGGTCCACGGTGTTTCCGAAGGATATACCTTGCAGCAAGAATTGGTGGGCGTCGGTTACCGCGCCAACGCCAATGGACAATTTCTAGAATTGGCCCTGGGTTATTCGCATGATATCGTTATGCAAATCCCCAAAGAAGTCAAATTGGCCACCGAAACGCTCAAGGGTAAGAACCCGATCATCACCCTTAACAGTCATGACAAAGAGCTGTTGGGTCAGGTTGCTGCCAAAATCCGTTCACTGCGTGCTCCAGAGCCTTACAAAGGAAAGGGTATCCGCTTTGTGAACGAAATCATCCGCAAAAAAGCCGGTAAATCGGCCTCTAAGAAATAATCGCTAACCAAAACTCCCAAAAACATCCCATGGCCTACGACCGTACCGAACGTCGCTCCCGCATACACAGGGGGATACGCAAGAAAATCACCGGTTCCGGTGAGCGTCCCCGTTTATCGGTGTTTCGTTCCAATACCGAAATCTACGCCCAGATTATTGATGACGACCAAGGCCGTACGCTCTGCGCAGCCTCTACTCGTGAGAAATCCCTCAAAGGAATGAATGTCAAGCGGATTGAGCAATCCACAGCGGTTGGAAAACTCTTGGCCGAAAAAGCCTTGGCAGCCGGCGTAAACAAGGTCGTTTTTGACCGGGGTGGCTATTTGTATCACGGTCGGGTGAAGGCCTTGGCCGAAGGTGCTCGTGAAGGTGGGCTTCAATTCTAAACTGAAATATTGTTATGTCAACTACAGATATTCGCAGGGTTAAGGCCAGCGAGATAGAACTTAAGGATCGTTTGGTGAGTGTTCAGCGCGTTGCCAAGGTGACCAAAGGTGGACGGACCTTTTCTTTTTCGGCCATTGTGGTCGTTGGGGACGAACAAGGGATCGTGGGCTATGGTTTGGGTAAAGCCAAAGAAGTATCGGAGGCGATTGCCAAGGGTATTGATGATGCCAAGAAATCTTTGATCAAGGTTCCGGTCTTCAAGGGGACCATTCCTCACGAAGCCGAAGGAAAGTTCGGAGGGGGTTTGGTCTTCATCAAACCGGCTACGCATGGTACCGGTGTTATTGCCGGTGGTGCGATGCGTGCCGTTTTGGAGAGTGCCGGGATTACCGACGTTTTGGCCAAATCCAAAGGTTCTTCCAACCCGCACAACGTGGTCAAGGCAACGATGGCGGCCCTTGGTGCCTTGAGGGATCCCCACACCGTTTCCCAGCATCGTTCGGTTTCGGTTTCCAAAGTATTCAACGGTTAATTGTTATGGCAACTTATCAAATCACCCAAGTCAAGAGTGCCATTGGCCGTACGGAGCGCCAAAAGCGCACGTTGGTGGCCCTGGGCCTCAAAAAGAACCAAAGCACTGTCCGCCAAGAGGGTACCCCTCAGGTTTTGGGCATGCTCGAAAAAGTTAAACATCTGGTAAAAATCGAGGAGATCTAATCATGGATTTAAGCAAAATTTCCCCTGCCGAGGGCAGTGTACACCGGACCAAGCGTATTGGCCGCGGTGAAGGTTCTGGCCGTGGTGGTACTTCCACCAAGGGGCACAAAGGAGCGCAGGCCCGAACCGGCTATTCCTCCAAGCCAGGATTTGAAGGCGGTCAGATGCCTCTCAAATTGCGTGTTCCGAAATTCGGCTTCAAGAGTCGTAACCGCGTTGAATACATCGCTGTGAACCTGGATCAGTTGCAGAACCTGCACGAAGCCCACGGTGCGTCCGAAATGACTCCCGCGTTTTTTGCACAGCATGGATTTGGAGCGTCGAGGGGAAGCCGTATCAAAATTTTGGGTCGCGGAGAATTATCCGGCGCCATCAAGGTGCAGGCTCATGCCTTCAGTGCAACCGCCAAAGCCCGTATTGAGGCAGCCGGTGGATCCGTCACTGCAGTCCAAACCACCTCCAACTAAGCCCACACTCATGAACAAGTTCATCGAAACCCTACGGAATATCTTCCGGATTGAGGAGTTGAAGGATCGGATTGTTCTGACCTTTGCCCTCCTCCTGGTTTACCGTTTGGGTTCTTATGTGGTCCTACCGGGCATTGATCCGGTGGTCCTCGAGCGCTTGAACCCTACGGGTGGTTCGGCTGGCTTGACCGGTTTGATTGACCTCTTTGCGGGTGGTGCCTTTTCGCGTGCCTCCATTTTCGCTTTGGGGATCATGCCTTATATCTCGGCCTCTATCGTCGTCCAATTAATGGGCATGGTGATTCCCTCTTTCCAGAAAATGATGAAGGAAGGGGAAAGTGGTCGCAACAAAATCAACCAAATCACCCGTTACCTGACCATCGCCGTCACGGCAGCTCAGGCCATGGGCTTTTTGATCAACCTCAAGGCCCAGTCTTTGGAGGCCATCATCCTACGCTCCGGTGATACCCTTGATTTTTCTTTCGTTTTATCTACGGTGATTGTTTTGACGGCGGGTACCATGTTCGTGATGTGGCTTGGTGAAAAAATCACCGACAAGGGTCTAGGGAATGGAACCTCCCTGATTATTATGGTGGGGATTATCGCTCAATTGCCCGATGCTCTGATTGCTGAGTTTCAGTTTCGTTCCGGAGCCGGTGGTGGTGGCTTGATTCCATTCTTGGTAGAAATCGCCATGCTGGCGGTGGTGGTGGGCCTGACCATACTTTTGGTTCAGGGCACCCGCAAAATCCCTCTTCAGGTGGCCAAACGCGTTGTGGGCAACCGGGTTTACGGCGGTCAGCGTCAACACATTCCCATCAAAGTGAATGCTGCCGGGGTTATGCCGATCATCTTTGCCCAGGCTATCATGTTTTTGCCTGCAACGGTTGCGCAGTTCTTTCCAGAATCCGATCTGAGTGCCGGTGTCATGGCGGCCTTTGTGGACTACACGGGTGTTACCTACAATGTTGTTCTGGCCCTTCTCATTGTTGTCTTTACTTATTTCTACACTTCGCTTTCGGTGAATGCCAACCAAATGTCCGAGGACCTGAAGAGGAACGGCGCGTTTATTCCCGGTGTTAAGCCCGGTCGTAGCACCGCTGAATACATTGACGATGTTTTGGCTCGCATCACCCTCCCTGGTTCGTTGTTTCTTGCCGGTGTGGCCATTTTGCCTGCTGTAGCGATCATCCTGGGTGTCAATTCTCAGTTCGCCCAGTTCTATGGTGGAACTTCCTTGTTGATTTTGGTTGGGGTTATTTTGGATAGCTTGGCCCAGATCGAAACCCATCTGCTGAATCGTCACTACGACGGACTTATGAAATCGGGTCGTATCAAGGGACGCTCCAACAATATTATGGAGGGCCCCCGAGCCTAAAATTTATGGCCAAGCAGACCTCCATCAAGCAAGACGGCGTCATTCTCGAAGCCTTATCCAACGCCATGTTTCGTGTGGAATTGGAAAATGGTCACGTGATTGTTTCCCACATCTCGGGGAAGATGAGAATGAACTATATCAAGATTTTGCCTGGTGACAAAGTGCAGGTTGAAATGTCCCCTTATGATCTAACCAAAGGCCGTATTTGTTACCGCTATTAACCCATTAACACCCCAAACGAGCGCATATGAAAGTTAAAGCCTCCGTCAAAAAAAGGAGCATAGAGTGCAAAGTGGTTCGCCGCAAAGGCAAGCTCTATGTCATTAACAAGAAGAACCCCAAGTTTAAACAAAGACAAGGATAATTATGGCAAGGATAGCTGGCATTGACCTGCCCCGTAACAAAAGAGGTGAAATCGGGCTCACCTACATCTTTGGGATAGGACGCTCCTCCTCCCGCAAAATTCTGGCTAATGCCGGGGTTGACATGAACACTAAAGTAGGTGAATGGGACGACGAACAGCTGAACGCGATTCGTAAGCTCATTACGGACGAGTTCAGAGTGGAGGGCGAGCTTCGTTCCGAGGTTCAACTTAACATTAAGCGTTTGATGGACATCGGTTGTTACCGTGGTCAGCGGCATCGTAAGGGCCTCCCCCTGCGTGGTCAGCGTACCAAAAACAATTCGCGTACCCGCAAAGGCAAGCGCAAGACCGTGGCGAACAAGAAAAAGGTCACCAAGTAATACCCATACAACCCAGAATCATTCATGGCAAAATCAACCAAAGTCGTCAAAAAGCGTGTGGTCCGTGTGGATGCCACCGGACAGGTGCATGTTCACTCCACGTTCAATAACATTATTGTTTCGGTCACCAATGCCGAGGGTCAGGTTATTTCCTGGGCTTCTGCTGGCAAAGCCGGTTTCAAGGGTTCCAAGAAAAACACACCGTATGCAGCCCAGGTGGCTGCGTCGGATTGTGCCAAGGTGGCCTACGATTTGGGGATGCGTCGCGCCGAAGTTTTTGTGAAGGGTCCGGGTTCCGGTCGGGAATCAGCGATTCGCGCCGTTTCCACTGTTGGTATCGAAGTCACCGCCATCAACGACGTAACGCCCATGCCTCACAACGGTTGCCGTCCCGCTAAGCGCCGTCGCGTTTAATTCCCTTACCCGTTTTATCCCTTTTCTAACCATACGACATACCCATGGCCAGATATACAGGTCCCAAAACCAAAGTTGCCCGCCGATTTAAGGAGCCCATTTTTGGGCCGGACAAAGGATTGCAAAAGAAGCAGTACGGTCCCGGTCAGCACGGTCCATCCAAACGTTCTCCCAAAAAATCTGAATACTCGGTTCAGTTGGGCGAAAAACAAAAAATGAAATACACCTACGGGGTCTTGGAACGTCAGTTTGCCTTGACTTTCGCCAAGGCTAACCGCAAAAAAGGCAGTACCGGTGAAAACCTCATCAAGTTCCTTGAGGCCCGTCTTGATAACACTGTTTTTCGTTTGGGCATTGCCCCGACTCGCGAAGCAGGCCGTCAGTTGGTTTCTCACCGGCACATCTTGGTGAACGGCAAGGTGGTGAACATCCCTTCGTACCAGTTGAATCCAGGCGATATCGTCGGTGTTCGTGAAAAATCCAAAAACCTTGAGACGATCGTTGATGCGGTTGGTTCCAAAATGGTTTCCAAGTTTAATTGGTTGGAATGGAATCGCGAAAAACTGGAGGGTCGTTTTGTTGATTTCCCAGAGCGCGATCAGATTCCTGAGAATTTCAAGGAGCAACTAATTGTCGAATTGTACTCCAAGTAACCTCGGCCGTTCTCCCCTCTATCTTTTTTTAAAAAATCCCTATGTCCGTAATCGTTTTTCAAAAACCTGAAAAGGTTATCATGCACAAGGCCAGCGAGTTTCAGGGGTCTTTTGAGTTCAAACCTCTGGAGCCCGGGTACGGGGTTACCATTGGCAATGCGTTGCGTCGTATCCTCCTGTCCTCTTTGCAGGGTTATGCCATTTCCTCCATTCGTGTTCCAGGTGTAGATCATGAATTCTCTACCATCAAAGGAGTGGTCGAAGATGTCATCGAATTGATTTTGAACCTCAAGCAGGTTCGTTTTAAGCCCAAAGGCGAAGGAATCGACGGTGAAAAACTCATTGTTATCCTCAAAGGCAAGGGTGCTTTCACTGCCGGAGATATTGAACAATTTTCCAGCAATTTCAAAGTCCTCAATCCGGATTTGTTGTTGTGCACCATGGACGGTAAAATGACCTTGGAATTGGAATTGACAATCCGCAAGGGTCGTGGGTATGTGGCGGCCGAAGACAACAAAACCGAGGACGCTCCTTTGGGTGTGGTTCCAATTGATTCGGTTTTCACGCCTATTAAGAATGTTAGCTACCAAATCGAGAATACGCGCGTTGAACAAAAAACCGACTACGAAAAATTACTTCTTGATGTGACGACCGATGGGTCCATTCATCCTGAAGATGCTTTGAAGGAGGCGGCTCGTATTCTGATTCAACATTTTGCGTTGTTTTCGGATGAGACGATGGCCCTCGAATTGGCCTCTTCGGATCCCGCGATGGAAATTGACGAGGATTTCTTGGCCAAGCGCAAATTGCTGAAGTCCAATTTGGGCGACATGAATCTTTCAGTTCGTGCTTTCAATTGCCTTAAGGCCGCTGAAATCCGTTCCTTGGCCGATTTGGTCAAGTTTGACATTGCCGACCTGTTGAAATTCCGGAATTTCGGCAAAAAATCCCTCACCGAATTGGAGGATTTGGTACGAGAAAAGGGCCTCACTTTTGGCATGGATATTCACAAATACAAACTCGACGAAGACTAAGCCCCGGAAACCTAAAGAAGCTCCGCTAAAGACAACGATATGCGCCACGGAAATACCATTAACCACCTCAGTCGGACCTACGGTCATCGCAAGGCGATGCTCCGTAACATGGCCGTCTCCCTGATCATGAACAAACGAATCAACACCACCTTGGCCAAGGCCAAAGAGTTGCGGAAGTTTGTTGAACCTGTTTTGACCCGTTCCAAGTCGGATACCATGCACAATCGTCGGATGATTTTTGCCGATTTGCAGGACAAAGAAGCCGTCAAGGAATTGTTTGCCACGGTTGCCGAAAAAATTGCGACCCGCCCTGGAGGCTATACCCGTATCATCAAGACAGGTTTTCGTTTGGGTGATGCCGCGGAAATGTGCATGATGGAATTGGTAGACTTCAACGAATTGTTGTTGGCCGATGCGGCGTCTCGCAAAGCCAAAACGACCCGTCGTAGCCGTTCTACGAAGAAGTCAGCGACGGGTATGGAAGCTGCTGCTCCTGTAGCTGCTGCTGCAATAGCTGCTGCTGCTCCTGTTGCAGAAGTGGCTGCTCCTGAAGTTGTGGAGGAGGCTCCCGCCGTTGTGGAGGAGGTTCCCGCTGTTGTGGAGGAGGCTCCCGCCGTTGTGGAAGAGGCTCCCGCCGTTGTGGAAGAGGCTCCCGCCGTTGTGGAAGAGGCTCCCGCCGTTGTGGAGGCGGCTCCCGCCGCTGAGGAAAGCGCACCCCAGGACGAAAGCCCCGAACAAGAGGAGCCCAAAGCCTAAACAATGAAACCCCGCCTCGGCGGGGTTTTCTTTTGAAAGGGGTTGTGGGCTTTGGGTTGGAGGAGCCTATTTTTGTCCTTGAAACATCATCCATTCACATACTTTCATGACCTTACCTATGTCAACACCCGGTTCTCTACACCTTCAGGATGGACGAATTTTTGAAGGTTGGATTGTAGGCTTTGATGCCGGAAACTGTGGAGGTGAGCTTTGCTTTAACACCTCCATGACGGGTTACCAAGAAATGTTTACCGACCCATCCTACCGGGGTCAAATGCTGGTCCACAATTTTGTTCATTTAGGCAATTACGGAGCCTATGCTGCAGATCAGGAATCCGATCGAGTCCAGATTAGCGGTGTGGTGGTCCGGAATTTCACCGAGAAGCATTCTCGCCTCATGGCTGATTCCTCCTTACAGGATTACATGGTCCGTAACCGACTGATGGGGATACGGGGCGTGGATACCAGGGCTTTGGTTCGTCATATTCGCAACAGCGGCGCCATGAATGCCGTCATTTTGTCGCACAAGGGCCTGGATGGTGACCACCATTACCATGCCCAAAAGGCCTTGCAGGACCTACCCAGCATGGTCGGGTTGGACCTTAGTGCCTTGGTAACCACTGCTGAATCGTATCGCATGGAATCCGCCATCCAGGGTACCCCCAAGCAGGTGGTTGTTATGGATTACGGTGTCAAGCGCAACATGCTTCACCATCTCACCCAGAGGGGATGCGAATTGCGGGTGCTTCCGGCCTCTGCTACCATCGAAGACGTCATGGCCTGCGGTCCCCAAGGGGTCTTGTTATCCAATGGCCCCGGTGACCCCGCCGCCATGGATCACCAGGTAGGTGTGGTGCGTGGTTTGCTGGAACGACGCGTTCCTCTGATGGGAATTTGCCTAGGTCATCAGTTGTTGGCCAGGGCAGCAGGTCTTGATACCTTCAAGATGCACAACGGACATCGGGGCTCCAACCATCCGGTCCTGAACCTACGAAACAACCGTTCCGAAATCACCTCTCAGAATCACGGGTTTGCGGTGAATTTGGAACAAACCAAGGCGGCATCTCATCTGGAATTGACCCACATCAACCTGAACGACCAAACCGTTGAAGGACTTGCCTTGCGCGATCGTCCTGCCTTTTCGGTCCAGTACCACCCCGAGTCCAATCCAGGGCCTCATGATTCCCATTACTTGTTTGATGATTTTGTGTCCATGATGGACTAGTCCATGCCTACATTGCCCTTTAAACCCCAAGCCCATGCCTGTTATTCAAGACATTTTTGCTAGACAAATTCTCGATTCCCGTGGGAACCCCACCGTGGAAGTGGACGTATTAACCTCTGACGGTTGCACGGGAAGGGCAGCGGTTCCTTCGGGTGCCTCAACCGGCATGCACGAAGCGGTCGAATTGCGGGACAACGATCCATCCATGTACATGGGCAAGGGAGTCCTGGGGGCTGTCGCTCATGTCAACGATCGTATCGCGCCAGAATTGGAAGGGATGTCGGTTTACGAGCAGCAACAGATTGACCGGGTCATGATTGATTTGGACGGGACAGGCAACAAGTCGAATCTGGGTGCGAATGCCATTCTTGGGGTATCGCTGGCCTGCGCAAGGGCTGCGGCTGCTTCGCTGGGCATGCCTTTGTATCGTTATGTTGGTGGACTGCAGGCGAATGTCCTGCCCATGCCCATGATGAATATCTTAAATGGCGGTGCACATGCCGATAATGGGATTGATTTTCAGGAGTTTATGGTAATGCCATTGGGTGCGTCCACCTTTTCGGAGGCACTGCGCATGGGCACCGAGGTCTTTCATCATCTCAAAAAGGTCTTGCGCGATCAAGGTTTGTCAACCAATGTTGGGGATGAAGGAGGATTTGCCCCCAACCTTCGCAGCAATACCGAGGCTTTGGAAATGGTGTTACGGGCGATTGAATCTGCGGGTTATCGACCGGGGGAACAGGTGGCGATTGCCATGGATGCAGCCTGTACCGAAATGTACGATGTGGCTAGCGGAAACTATCGTTTTCATAAATCAGGTGGTGAACCCATGGACTCGGGTCAAATGGTTGAATTCTGGACCGAATGGTGTGCCAAATACCCCATTTGTTCCATCGAAGATGGTTTGGCCGAGGATGATTGGGAAGGATGGGCACGTTTAACATCGGCCTTGGGGAATCGTATTCAGTTGGTTGGTGATGATTTATTTGTTACGAACACCAAACGCCTACGTCGTGGTATTGAATCCAAGGTGGCCAATTCCATTTTGGTGAAGGTCAATCAAATCGGTACCCTTACCGAAACCATCGAAGCGGTTCAAACGGCCTCATCGTCTTCTTATTCCAGTGTTATGAGTCACCGTTCCGGCGAAACCGAAGACAGCACCATCGCCGATTTGGCGGTTGCTCTGCGTACAGGACAAATCAAAACGGGTTCAGC
This sequence comes from Bacteroidota bacterium, assembly GCA_027485465.1. Taxonomy (GTDB): domain Bacteria; phylum Bacteroidota; class Bacteroidia; order UBA7662; family UBA7662; genus SYHX01. The sequence continues at coordinate 43,666 of JAIXRA010000016.1, forward strand.
ATCTCGCTCTGATCGGATGGCCAAATACAACCAATTACTTCGGATCGAAGAGGAATTGGGCGATTCGGCCCTATTTGGAGGTTTGGGTTTTCGTTACCATCCGGTCTAAATACTAGGCATGCCCGGTTCTATCATGCGTCTTCTTCGGAACCGTTACGTTCTCGCGGGGCTTGCCTTTGTTTTGTGGCTCTTGTTTTTGGATGAATACAATTGGATAGGTCAGGCCAAGGTTCGCCGTGAGTGGAGGCTTCTACAGAAGCAGAAGTCCTTTTATGATTCTTCCATCCAAGTCATGACCCGAGAGAAAGCCGCTTTGGAGTCGGATACCCTTTTGTTGGAACGATTGGCCCGCGAAAAGTACCGAATGGTCAAGCCCGGGGAATCGGTATTTTGGTTGTTGGACTCGGGGCAGGCTCTCTAAGTTATTCCAGGTTTTGTTTGAGTAGAAGGGCGGTGCTCATCGCTGCCACGCAGCGTTCCACACGGGGGGCAAGGTTTCTCGCGAGGCAAACTTCGCCACGGTTGATCAGCGATATTTGCCCAAGGACCCGACCGTCTTGTTCAAAACGCAATCCAGCATGGGTGGCCCCAAGCCAGCGATGGTTCCCTTCGAGGGTACGTAGGCTGTGAATTTCGATGAGAGGTTGGCCGGGAATGTCCAAATGACCGCAAAGGCTCTGTCGGCGTGTCGTGTTTTCAGGTCTAAAAAGCACAAACTCGGCGAGGGGCTCTCCGGCACTGCGAATTTCACCGGTCATTAGATGGCTGTACGACAAAGGCAAAGCGATTCTTCCCTGCCATAGCGGAACGTCGCTTTGTTTGAAACGGGCATGGGTTGTGATCGTATCCTGTGTACCATCGCCGGCACTCTGGATGATGCGCATGCGCTGATTGGCTCCACTAAAACGAATGCGAACATTGGCTTGGTAGGAATTGACGGGGCCTCGGCGTACTTTGAGGGTGGCGTAGGGGCCGTAGGATACTTTGATTTTGAATCGGAATTGTTGACGGCCTTGCACCGGATAACAATCCGATTGACCTTGGAGACCGGGGTCCAGGGCCAGTCGGATTGGCGTGCATGAAGACGTCAGGAATACCAAGGTGGCGAACAGTAGATAGTAGAATGATTTCATGTTATGAATTCAATTAGATTCCTCCAAGGGCTCGTGCAAGGAGCCATTCAGCCCCTAACAACAGCGAAACAAGAACCCAAAACCAAATGGATCGTAACCAAGGGCTTGAGACCAAGCTTAGGCTGCTTTCGGATCGGATGGTCGGATGTTTTTTTATTTTTTGGCTTAGTTGATTCAGGGCCACGGCGCGTGATTTCGCATCCCATGCATCCATGCGCAGATAGGTCCCGCCGCTCTGCTTCGCTAGGTTCTGGAGCAAGGCGTGGTCACCGGGTTCGCCAGGGTTTTCGAGTCCAAAGGATTGCACAGCCAAAACTCCGTTCTTTACGAGAGGCAGTCCGTTGGCGGAGGTGGTGGCGGTGTATCGGTAGGTGCCGGCTTCTAACCGACCCAAATCAAGGCGGTACCCCAAACCGTCCGGGACCATGGCGGCATCCCGGACCAGGCGATCCTTTTGAAAAAGTTGAAGTCGTAGGGTGCTTTGGTTGTCAAATTCACCCTGTGCATTGCGCAGGCTGCCCTCAAGCAGGACCGGTTGTGTTTCGTTAAAGAAGGGACGAACAGGTCGAATTTCCAGTCCTTCGGAGGCCTGCCCACCCAACAGCAGAGAAACGGTGTTAAGAACAAGGCTCTCTAAGGGGGTCGTCGCGACCGAACCATTTATTCCGGACCGATGATCGGAATCCATGGCCAATCGCCAACGCCACAAGCCCTCGCCCCAGAGGTAGGCCCGGGTAGGGCGGCTTCGGTATTCCACAACCCACAAGGGTCGTTGGGTGACAACACGATCCTTTTGTTGGTACAAGAGGGTTGTTCCGACCGGGGATTCGATAGGGCCCAGAGAAGGGGTGGTTAACGGAGGGAGACGGCGAATTCCCTCAGCGAGTTGCACCCCGGGTAGGAAGGCATTCCAACGATCATTAAGAACGGGGAGAACCTGAACCATCGGAACCGAGGCGGTGGGTCGCCCCTCCGGCCACCCTTTCCAATCGCTGGCCGCTCCACCCATCCACCAAAGCGGTTGGCCCTTTTGTTGAATTTTTTGGAGGAGGTCGGCTTCGCCGGGTTCGGGGTTGGCCGAAGGCCATTGATGCCAGATATAAAGGTCTGCCGAGGGGTCCGCAACGGCTTTGCGCAAGCCTGCCAGACCATACTCCAATTGCACGACATGATTTTTGGTTTGTTCCAAGACGCTCCGCAGGACCCCCAAGTCCGGGTGCGGGGCTTTGGCTAGCAAAAGGAGGCGCTTTTTGGTCCGAACGGCTTCCACAAAGGCCAGCTTTTCTGGACTATCCAGGACCTTGCCCGGTCCAGAGGCGCCGCTGATGCTTCGGCCTCTGAATCGAATCGCATACAGGCCTTCTTCGCCAATTGAAATTTTGAAAGTAAGGTTTTGTTGAAAGGAGCCTGCTCCCGGTTGCCAAACACGGCGCTCAGCAAGGATAGGTGGGGACGAACCAGCCGAAACCAAGGCCTCGACTTGCAATGTTTGGCCGGTCATGTGATGGCCTCGTACAGGGATTTCGATTTCCAAATCGCTGTGAGCTTCGACGCGATCGGGAACGGACGGAGAACCGAGGGTCCATGTAGGTAGTTGGCCTTGGTCTGGCCCACATCCCAACGTCAAGACCGGACTTTGATAGTTTGCAAAAAAGGAACGCGGTTCGACCCCCATGTTAAACAGCCCATCGCTGACGAGGACCCAGGCAGCGATGCTTTCCAATCCCGCTTGGTCCGAGGTCCAATGGGCCAGGGGTTCGGTGGATGTTAGGCTTTGGTCCAAGTGGACCGAACCGGGTTGGGATGGGTTCAGTCGGTCGGCCCCTGCTCCAAATCCAACCACATCAATTCGATGGGTTCCTCGAAGTTTTTGGGTGAATTCCAAAGCAAATGAACGCAAACCTTCGGCGCTGACGCCGGGGCGGTTCATGGACTGACTTTGGTCCAAGGCCAAGACGATCAGTGGCGATTGAACGATTCGTTCTTCCCGAATCCAGGTGGGATCAAAACAGAGCAGAACCAGCAAAAAAACCGCCAATCCGCGCAAAATCCCAAGGAACAATCGGGCCTTTCTCGAAGGTTGGTTGGGTAAAGGGCGCCCATGTTTTGCCCAAGCCCAGGCCAAGCCTGCAGCGGCGGACAATGGCAGTACCCATAAAGGGGAACCCCATCCCAGTTCGAGATATCCCATGGTCTAAAGGCCTAGGCGGGATCCAGTCCCCCGCAGACATTCCAACATTGCCCGGTGACATAGGAGGCCCGATCCGATGCCAAGAAAGCAATGACTTCAGCCACTTCATCAACGGTTCCGGGTCGGCCCAGCGGGATTTTGGCATTCCAAGCCTCCGAAACGGCCGGATCCAATTGACCGGTCATTTCGGTTTCGATGTAACCGGGTGCGACTGCATTGCATCGAATGTTACGAGATCCCAATTCGCGAGCCAAGGATTGGGTGAAGGCAATGACGCCTGCCTTGGAGGCGGAGTAATTGCTTTGACCTGCGTTCCCACCGCGTCCGACCACCGACGATAGATTGATGATGCTGCCTTTGCGGTTTTTCATGAGGTGGCGAACGGCATGTTTGCACACGTTGAAGACGGATTTGAGGTTGTTATCCATCACCTGATCCCATTGTTCTTCGGTCATTCGAATCAACAATTGATCCCTCGTAATACCCGCGTTGTTCACGATGATTTCAAGTCCTCCAAAATCTGCGAGGATTTGTTCAATCAATTTTTCGGCTTGGGCATAATCAGCGGCATCCGAGGCGTAAGCCCGGGCCCGAACCCCCATGGCCTGCAATTCCTTTTCGAGTTCCAGGGCCGATTGTTGGGAGGATTTGTAGGTAAAAGCAATGTCGGCGCCCTGAGAAGCCAACTTGCGGGCGATGCCCATGCCAATCCCCCGACTTCCGCCGGTGACCAGGGCTATTTTGCCTTGAAGTAGTGTAGTTGTATTCATGGGTCCAAAGATAAACCAGCCAAAGGCTCCTGTCAGGAGCGTTCAATCATCACTTGGTCCTGAACCCTCAGCCCCAGCAAGGTCTCGGCATGGTTGTTATTCAGAGCAATTTCGAGGTAACCGATGGCGTTGTAAAGCAGCGTAAGGTGCTGCCCTTCCACGGCATGGTAATGGCCTTGAATCCGGTCGCTGCGGTTTTCGTGTCGTAGGTTGGAGCGAAGCAGTACCTCGAAGGGTCGATCGGCCACAAAGGCTTCGACGGTCCCTTGGTCCAAATTGGTATGCAGGTTGCCGTAACTATCCGCATAGAGGACCCGACCATGCAAGACCCCGTCTTGTTCAAAAACTTTGTCGAGCCACATTCCGGTGGGATCCGAAACGGGTTCCTGCCATGGCTCAGGGGCTTTCGTTCGGGAAGGGTCTTGGCCCAAGGCATGGATGAGCATACCCAAGGGCCCGTCCAGCCAATCCAACAAAGCAAAGCCTGCATTCGGTCGGGATACCGTTAAAGGGTAACGTTGTACCAGGGGGGATTCGTCGCGGTCCACCAAGAGGGGCAGGAGGCCTTGATCCGGCAAGGCAAACCAATGGCCCTGGTAACGGACCACGATAAACGAAGGCCAAGGGTTTTCTTGATTCTTGCTGCGATAGCCAACATCCAACAAATGCACCGTACCCGGTGGAAAAAAAGGGAAGGCGGTTTTGAGGACATAAACAGCCTCAACCAAGTCATACTTGCTAATATTGTGTGAAATATCTTCGGTTCGCCAATGCGGAAACCTGCTCAACAATCGCCCTCTCAGCATCGCGACATAAGGATCGCGCAGTCCGTAATCAGTGGTGAGGGTGAGAAGTGGCATGGGGAGAGCTAAGCAAGCGAAGACCGACCTCAAATTTATTCCATAGCCACCAAAGCCACGCCTTTTGCCTCACCCTAACGAACCAAAGGAATTTGATATAGCCGGAATGGATCCCCTGGGATTCTACGGAGCGGGTAATACCCGTCAGGATCGTATGCAAGCAGCTTTTCCGGAGCTCAAGATGACACTTCGAGGGAGTCGCCTGCTCTTGGAGGGGAACGATCAAGTCATGAACCGTTTTCAGGTATTGTGGGAGCGTTTGTTACGGCAATGCAGCTTGGCCAACGGTTTTCTGAGTGATGATGCCTTCAACGAAGCCATGGCCGGGCTGGAATCCCGTCAGCGCACCGAAACCACGGGCTTTGAGACCACCTCCAAAACTATCTTGGTGCACGGCCCCAACGGTCTCATCGTACGGGCGCGCACCCCAAACCAACAGCGCATGGTGGATGCCATGGAACGTTGTGATTTGTTGTTTGCCTTGGGTCCGGCGGGTTCCGGCAAAACCTACACCGCGGTGGCCCTCGCCGTCCGTTCCCTCAAAAACAAAGAGGTGCGAAAAATCATTCTGACCCGCCCGGCCGTGGAGGCCGGTGAGAGTTTGGGCTTCCTGCCCGGTGATCTCAAAGAAAAAGTGGATCCCTACCTGCGCCCCCTTTACGATGCCCTCGAAGATATGTTACCACCCCAGAGGCTGGCCAAGTACCTGGAGGAGGGCATCATCGAAGTGGCTCCTTTGGCTTTTATGCGGGGTCGGACCTTGGACAAAGCCTTTGTGATTCTGGACGAGGCGCAGAACTGCACCCCCACCCAGCTCAAAATGTTTTTGACTCGTATGGGTCCATCTGCTCGATTTATTGTTACGGGCGATTTGACCCAGGTTGATTTGCCAACCCGAATGGTCTCAGGCCTGGGCCCCACCCTTCAAGTCCTCAAAGGTCTGCAGGGGATTGCCGTGGTTGAACTGAACGAAACCGATGTGGTCCGCCACCCCCTTGTCAAAACCATTGTTCAAGCCTACCAAAACCAAAACCAAAACAACGGTCATGCCTAATTCCTTCCCTCAAGCGCCGATTCAATTACCCGGTATGACCGGCTTCTACCGGGGCAAGGTCCGGGATGTTTATTTCTTGGAAGAAGGTCGATTGGTGATGGTTGCCTCGGATCGTATTTCGGCCTTTGACGTGGTCCTGCCCGCGGCCATTCCCCGCAAAGGGGAGGTGCTCAACCGTACCGCCGCGTATTTTCTCGAAAAAACCAGGGATTTGGTACCTAACTGGCTGATCAGCAGCCCGCACCCTCGTGTTTCCTACGGTTACCGCGCCGAACCTGTCGCGGTGGAGATGGTGGTCCGTGGTTACCTGTCCGGGCATGCCTGGCGTTGTTACAGGGACGGTGCCCGAACCCTCTGCGGGGTTCCGCTACCGGACGGTTTGCGGGAGTCTGACCCGTTGGGTGCGCCGATCATCACGCCCACCACCAAAGCATCCCAAGGCCATGATCAAGACATTTCCCGGGAACAGATTTTGGAACAAGGGCTGGTCAGTGAAGAACATTACCGCACGATGGAGCAATACGCCCTGGCCTTGTTTGAACGCGGTTCCAAGATGGCTTTGGAGCGTGGTTTGATTTTGGTGGATACCAAATACGAGTTTGGCCTTTTGGACGGAAAAGTCATCTTGATGGACGAAGTGCATACCCCCGATTCGTCCCGTTACTTCTACGCAGAGCCCTACCGGGAATTGCAAGAAACCGGCCAACCCCAACAGCAGTTGTCCAAAGAATTTGTTCGTCAGTGGCTTATTGTCCATGGTTTTCAGGGTTTACCCGGACAACAAATACCGCCCATGACCCCGGAGTGGGTTGAACAGATCAGTGCCCGATACCAAGAATTGTACCATCAATTGACCGGCCAAGACCTGGGCCCTTCGGATGCTCTGCAAGTTGGCCTGGAACCCACCGATTGGGTCGATGATTTTTTGGACTATCGTCGAACCCTCGGTCTCTAACGAACGCGGGTAAAGCTCCCGATATGCCTTTCGATTTTGGAGGGGTTGATGTCGGCAATGGTTACCAAGATCCCGGCTTCATCCACCCGACCAAAAGCGGCGTTGTGGGCAAAGCCAAAATACCTCATCGTCGAGGACAAGTTCATATAGGCTGGGAAGAGAGGCGGAACCCGGGTTCCCCAATCGAGGGTTTTTTTGTGGAGCAGGGCCAAGGCTTTTTCGTAATCCAATCCGGCCCAGATTTCCTTGAACGCGTCGGCTTGGGAAAGATCCAGGGCAAATTCTTGGCGGGGGAGTACCCATCCGTCGGGGTCGGTAAAGAAATGATTCAAGAAACTGTGAAGGCCAACCAGGGCCTCGTGGGGGTAATCCTCAAAGACCGTGACTTTGCCGTAGAGATAACGGATATCTTCCCTGACCACGGACAAGGCCCCCAATCCATCCCACAGATTGTCCAAGGCAAAGATGCCTTTGCGATAGGGGCCTTCGGGTTGGTAATCCGGAGCCACAAAAGCCCGACCCAATTCGAGGGTGTAGGGTAACACATGGTTGCAAAAATCCGGGCTGAATGAAAAAATGGAATTCGACGAAAGTCGAAAAACCCCCTGGGCATCCGGTCCCGTTTTGCGGCATTCCACAAAGCGGTAGGCGGCCATGATTTGCCGATTTTCGGGGTCCCAAACCAGCAATTGTTCGTAGCCATCGGGTTCCATGTCGTAGGCATCCAGATCGCAGGCTTTGCCGGTCCCTCCGCCTTCGGCCCGAAAACAGAGCTCCCGCAGACGGCCGATTTCCTGAAGGCAGGCCGGTGCATTGTCTGCATTGACCACGTAGAGAAGGTTGTTCCCTTTGTTGGTGGTGCGTAGCAGGCGTTCAGGCAACAACTCTGCTTCGATCACTGCGGGGTCTTGGGCGTTAATGAGCGTCTGCATGGGGATTTTTTGCGGGCTTGGCTGGGTCTAGGCTGTAAACAAGGGAACGAACGCGCTCGGTCCAAGCGGCATCTCCTTCGCCATTGGATAGGCTTTCAGGCTGCAGGGGCGGACCAAGGTGCAGGGTAACTCGGGTGCCGCGCAGGCGGTACATTTCATCCGGCAATAGGATCATTTCTATGTTGGCTTTGATTCCTAATCGCTTACGCCAAGTATAGGTTTTATAAAATCGTTCCGACAAACGTCCTTCAATGAACAAAGGAATCAAGGGAATCTGGTTTTTGCGCGCAAGGGTAATGGCTGTTTTTTTCCAAGCCAAATCACCGATTGCTCCGTCATGCCGACGCGAAACTAAACCGGATGGAAAGATAATGATTCCGTAACCGGAAGCAATTTTGTCCTTTAGGTTGGCGAGGTTTTCCTTCGACTGACGGCCGTGTTTATTAACAGGAATAAAAAGTCCTTCCAAGGGCTGAACCTGCATGATGATATCGTTGCTAAGGGACGCAAAACGATCCCTCACTTTTCCAATGACATCGTAGATCGCTAGGCCATCCAATCCTCCAAGGGGATGATTGGCTACCAAAACAAAAGGCCCTTGAACCGGTAGATGCTCCAGACCCTTGACAGCAACGCTCACCCCAAAATGCCGGAGCACCTCCCTGGCAAAGGGTAAATTCCGTAGGTGACCGTATTCAGCTAGAAAACGGTTGATTTCGTCTTGGTGTATTAAGCGTTCGAGGGCCTTAAACAGCCAAGACGGTATCCAGCGGGCCAGCCCGGGGTTCTTGGCCTGGAAGGCCGCACGCAGGTTGATTTTCATAGCCCCTTAGGCCTCTTTAGGTGGCGAACAATGGGAAGGTGGGGGCAAAGGCTTTGACTTCCTTTCCAACCGCTTCGGCGACCGAGGGATCCTGGTGTTGACGAATAACACGGTCAATCCAATCGGCTATTTTTTCCATATCCACTTCATTCATACCCCTCGTGGTCACAGCGGCTGTACCCAAGCGAATACCGCTGGTCACCATCGGGGAAGCGGTATCAAAGGGGACCATGTTTTTGTTGATGGTGATATGGGCCCTTCCCAAGGCCTGCTCGGCTTGCTTTCCTGTGCATGATTTGTTACGAAGATCAATCAGCATGAGGTGGTTGTCTGTCCCCCCGGAAATGAGTTGGTAACCTCGATTCACCATCGCTGTTGCCAAGGCCTGGGCGTTCCGACGGACCCGTACGGTGTATTCCTTGAAGGAGGGAAGCAAGGCCTCACCAAACGCAACGGCTTTGGCCGCTATAATATGTTCCAAAGGTCCTCCCTGGGTTCCTGGGAAAACGCCGGAATCCAAAAGCGATGATAGCGAACGCAATTCGCCCTTGGGGTTACGTAGATTCCAAGGATTGGGTAGGTCTTCGCCCATCATAATGATGCCGCCCCGTGGACCCCGAAGGGTTTTGTGGGTGGTGGAGGTTACGATATGGCAATGCGGAAAGGGATGGTTCAACAATCCCGTAGCGATCAAACCGGAAGGATGGGAGATATCTGCCATTAACAGAGCACCAACTTCATCAGCAATCCGTCGAAGACGTGCATAATCCCAATCCCTGGGATAGGCGGATGCCCCGCAAATGATGAGCTTTGGCTGTACTGCTTTGGCTTTTTCGGCCACTCGGTCCCAATCGATGCAGCCTGTTTCTTGTTCCACCCCGTAGAAATGGGCCTTGTAAAGTTTGCCGGAGTAATTCACGGGTGAACCGTGGGTCAAGTGCCCTCCGTGGCTGAGATCAAAGCCCAAAATGGCGTCGCCCGGTTGGAGCACGGCCAGCATAACAGCCGCGTTGGCCTGGGCCCCCGAATGGGGTTGGACATTGGCCCAGCCCGCCCCAAAAAGTTGGCAAAGCCGGTCGATGGCTATTTGCTCGATTTGGTCAACAATTTCGCAACCACCGTAGTATCGTTTTCCGGGAAGGCCTTCAGCGTATTTATTGGTTAAAATGGAACCGGCCGCCTCCATGACCTGATCGGAGACATAATTTTCGGAAGCAATCAATTCAAGGCCAACGCGTTGGCGTTCTTCTTCGGCTTGGATAAGGTCCGCCAAGAGGGTGTCGTTCATAGGGGTCGTTAAAAGGTCTTAGGAAGCGGAATCTATAAATGGATTGGTTATAACACAGGATCAGATGCTTGGTTTTGTTCCCAGGCCCAAGCGGTCCGCATCATGTCTTCGAGGCTGTATTGAATTTTCCAGCCCAAGTCACGGGCCGCTCGCTGGTTGTTCGCATATACGGCCACAACGTCCCCGGGTCTCCGTGGGCCAAAGTTCCAATTAAGATGCAGGTGGTTGACGGATTCAAAAGCTTGAATCATTTCCAAGACGGTTTGTCCCACGCCGGTTCCCAAATTAAAGACAGACCAGGGTCCAGCAGGTGCTGCGTTTTGGTCCAGGTAACGCACGGCATCAACATGTGCTTGTGCTATATCGCAAACGTGTATATAATCCCGAAGACATGTCCCGTCCCGGGTTGGATAGTCGTTGCCAAAGACGGTGAGCTGCTTCCGCAGTCCCATGGCCGTTTGCGTAATATAGGGCACTAGATTATCGGGAACACCGACGGTGCATTCCCCCAGACGCCCGGAGGGATGAGCCCCTACCGGGTTAAAGTAGCGCAAGGCCACCACGCGTTGACCCGCGGTGCGGGCCGGTGTTCCGGAGAGGACCCAGTCACGGAGCAAAGCCTCGCCGACGGCCTTGGTACGCCCGTAGGGGGATTCGGTTTCGAGCAACGGAGAATCTTCGGTGACTTGGGTTTGTTCCGGATTTCCGTAAACGGTACAACTTGATGAGAAGACCATGCCGGGTATTCCGTATTCTTCGCAGGCCTTCATCAAATTCATTTGCCCTACCAGGTTGTTTTGAAAGTAGAACAAAGGATGTTGGGTGGACTCACCCACCGCCTTGAAGGCTGCAAAATGTATAACACAAGAAATATCGCCCTCTTGTTCCAAAACTTTGGCCAGCTCTTCCTTGCGGGTCAAGTCGGCCTGGTATTGATGGTAGTCTTTTTGGGCGATTTCTCGAATTCGATCCGCGATGGCTGGTTTGGAGCGGCTGTAGTTGTCTACGCCTACCACCTGATAACCTGCTTCAAGCAATGCTACGACCGTATGCGATCCGATATACCCGGTGCTTCCGGTCAACAAAACCTTGGGCATGGTCTAGGAGCGCAATAGTTGGAGGAGGTATTGGCCATAGCCGGATTTGATCAGGGGTTGGGCCACCGCCCGCAGTCCTTCATCATCGATAAAGCCCATGCGCCATGCGATTTCTTCGATACATCCAATTTTGAGTCCTTGACGCTCTTCAATGACTTGTACGAATTGTCCGGCTTGCATCAACGATGCAAAGGTGCCCGTATCCAACCAAGCAGTTCCACGGTCTAGGACCTGAACCTTGAGACGTCCCTGGGCCAGGTAGTGCCGGTTGATATCCGTGATTTCGTATTCGCCCCGAGCGGATGGTTGCAGGTTCCGGGCAATTTCGACCACGTTTTCGTCGTAGAAATACAGACCCGGGACGGCGTAATTCGATTTGGGTTTGGCTGGTTTTTCTTCGATGCTGAGGGCCCTGCCTTCGGCATCAAATTCAACAACCCCGTAACGCTCTGGATCGTTGACGTGGTATGCAAAAACCACCCCTCCATCGGGATCCGAATGCGAAGCCAATAATCGACTCAGTCCGGATCCGTAAAAAATATTATCGCCCAATACCAAGGCGGATTTGTTGTTACCAATAAAGTCCGCTCCCAAAACAAAGGCCTGCGCCAAACCATTGGGAACCTCTTGAACACAATATTCAAAACGACATCCGATCCGCGACCCGTCCCCCAGCAATCTTTCGAAGGAGGGAAGGTCCTGGGGGGTTGAAATAATCAAAATTTCCCGGATTCCGGCCATCATCAAGACCGAAATGGGGTAGTACACCATGGGCTTGTCGTAGACCGGCATCAGCTGTTTGCTGGTAGCCAAGGTCAAAGGGTGCAAACGGGTTCCGGATCCACCGGCTAAAACAATACCTTTCATGATCAAGAAATAGGGTTACGTATTTGGTCAGCTAGGAGATAGAGGACGGCCATCCGCACAGCCACACCGTTTTCGACCTGCTGCAAAATCACGGAATGCGGTCCATCGGCCACATCGGATTGGAGTTCCACGCCGCGATTGATAGGCCCCGGGTGCATGATGACCAGAGGATGGGAAAGCTTCTGGAGACGGGCCTTGTTGATCCCAAAATACAGAGCGTATTCCCGCAGGGAGGGGAGGTATCGAATGGCCTGTCTTTCGTGCTGAATGCGTAGAACATTGGCGACATCGCACCATTCAAGGGCTTCATCCAGCCGTTGCATGACAGGGAATCCCATATCTTCCAGATGGGGAGGCAACAACGTTGCCGGTCCGGTGACCCGTACCTCGGCCCCCAATTTGCGCAAACAAAAGAGATTGGACATGGCGACCCGCGAATGCAGAACATCCCCAACCATCAAGACTTTGACACCGCGTAGGCGTCCCATCTTTTGACGAATGGTGAAGGCATCCAAGAGGGCCTGGGTTGGGTGCTCGTGGGCCCCATCGCCGGCATTGATAATGCGGGCATCGACCCGGTCTGCCAGGTAACGACAGGTACCGGCATGGGCATGTCGCACCACGAGCATATCGATTTTCATGGCGAGAATATTGCGGACCGTATCGCTCAGGGTTTCACCTTTGGATACGGAGCTCCCGCTACTCGAAAAATTTACGACATCGGCCGAAAGGCGTTTCTCGGCCAATTCAAAGGAGAGTCGGGTCCGGGTGGAGTTCTCAAAAAAAAGGTTTGCGATGGTCAAATCCCTTAGAGAGGGAACTTTGCGTACCGGGCGATAAAGGACCTCCAGAAATTGATCCGCGGTTTGCAAAATCAAATCCAGGTCGTTTTCGCTGAGGTCTTTGATGGCAATCAGGTGTCGGGTGCTGAGGGTTCCTGTTTTCATCCAGCGGAGGGTGTTTGAGAGGCCTCAAAAGTTTCGATCCACACGAAATCACGCCCCGATTCTTCCATCCATTCCACGTGGATGCGTTGGTTGGGCATGGTATTGACTTTGCGCCCGCAGTAATCAGGCCGAATCGGAAATTCCTGGCTGTAAAGTCGATGCAGGAGTACCATCAGCTCCACTTTGGCCGGGCGGCCAAAATCCAGCAAGGCATCCAAACCTGAACGCAGCGTCCGACCCGTGAAAAGAACATCGTCAATGAGCACAACGGACTTTCCTTCGATGGAAAAATCAATGCGGGTATCCGAGGGAAGAAGGGGGGCTTCGCGGCGGCGAAAATCATCCCGGTGAAATGTAACATCAAGTAAACCAAGTGGAACGGCTGTTCCCGTTTTGGCTTCGAGGATTCCGTGAATGCGGCGGGCCAGGAGGGTTCCCCGCGGTTGAAGCCCAATCAATACGCTGTTCTCAAAGCGATGATGGGTTTCGATTAATTCCTGACTGAGTCGATCCAACATCAGGCTCAACTGTACGGGATCGAGTAGGTTTTGGCGTCCTGGAGTCATCTTAGAGGGCGGGCCGCTGAGCGTGTGCTAAGATAGTATCAAAATGAGCCTTGCTCAAGGGAACAACCGACAAGCGGGTATGGGTTAACAGGGGCAATCCACGCAGGGCCGGATCGCTTTTCATTTCCTGCAAGGTAACGGGTCTTTGGAGGGCTTGGAAGGGGCGGACTTTGACCGCTACCCAGGGCTCATCCGGGCCCGCGGTGGGGTCCGGAAAGGAGGCTGAATCGATCTCCATGATGCCTACCACCGCTTTTTGGGTCACGCTATGATAAAAAAGCGCTTGATCGCCCTTTTGCATGGCTTTGAGATTCAGTTTGGCCTGGTGATTGCGTACCCCATCCCAGGTTCCTACTTTTTCCCGGCATAAATCATCCCACGCGTAGGTTTCGGGTTCCGATTTGAGTAACCAATAAGCCAAGGAGAGATTTTCAGGATTTTGAATCCTAAATTTAAGGCATAATCCGCGCCCATGCCTCGTTCAACCCCCAAGGAATCCGTGAACGCCCCCGATGCGGGCGGCCCAGGTGCCTTCTCGCAACGCATGAACCGCGCACGGCATTGGGTTGAACAGATGGAAAGGCAGACCGAGGACCTGGACCAGGCCATGGAGGCGTATCGTCAGGCCATGGAGGACTTGGATTGGTGCAGGGAATACCTGCGCAAGGCTCGTTTGCAGGTGGAGGCCTTGGTCAAAAGCCCGGATTAAAGGGGCAAGGAGGCCGGCTGAATATCTTGGACAAAGGCCAACCAGGATTCGGCGTATTTGCCTTTGAGAACCCGAGGAAATTTATTTTGACCCCCCATTTTGTTAAGGGTATTCATCCATTGCAGGGGTACTTCTTCGGAGAGGATGACAATTTCCATGATACGCAAGGCATGCCGTCTTTCCACATCGTAGTCGTCGTTCAAACCCCGAAGAATGGCATCTAATTTGAGCAGCAGGTCCACTTGCCTTTCCCGCGCTTGGGCGACTTGTTCCTTGGCTACCGACAAATACCAACGATGCCCGTAGCCACCGTTCGTTGACAACCCCATGACGGCGCATTCTCCCAATGTAAGGTCTTCATCATGAGCTAGTTTGAGACATCCTTCGTTGATGTTTTCCATCGAAAGATGCTCTCCACATAGGCTCAAAAAATGTTTAATCCGGCCGGTGATTTTAATTTCGATATTTTGCAAACACTCAAAGCGAATCGTATCGCCAATCAAATATCGCCAGGCCCCGGAGCAGGTGGTAATCAAGAGAGCGTAATCCTTGTGGGCCTCCACTCGATCAAGGGGAATCGCTTGGGCCTGCGGTCGGACCTGTCCGTCCTCGTCAAAATGATCTTCGTCAAAGGGAATGAATTCGTAATAAATTCCGTTGTTAAGACTGAGGCGCATGCCTTTTCGTTCCGGAGCAATCCGGGTATCGTAAGCCAGGAATCCTTCGGAGGCCAGATACGTCTCGATGTAGGATAAGGGCCGGGCACAAATCCGCTCAAAAGCAGGGAGGTAGGGATCCATTGCCACACCACCGTATGCAAAAACCTGCAAATTGGGCCAGATATCATGGATGGTACGGACCCCGTGATGTTGAATAATTCGTTCAAACAAGAGTTGCACCCAGGATGGAATCCCGGAAACCACCCAGATATCCCAATTTTTGGCCTGCAAAGCAATTTCTTCAATTTTTTGGTCCCAATCTCGAATTCTTGAAATGCGATCCCCGGGTTTAAAAAAGGGGGTGAACCACAAAGGAATTTTGGAAGTGTTGATGCCGCTGAGGTCACCGAAATAATAATGACCCGAGTGTTGGAGGTTGGCCGAACCTCCCAACATCAAAATTCCTTTTTCAAAGAGTTCGCTTGGGAAATTAAAGCGGGACAAAATCAGCATCTGCTTGATCGACGTGCGACGCATGGATTTGATCATGTCCCCCGATACCGGAATGTATTTGCTGGCGGCCTCCGAGGTCCCGCTGCTCAGGGCGAAATACTTGATTTTGCCAGGCCAAGTGATGTTGGACTTGCCTTCGTGATACCGCTTCCACCAACGTTCGTTGATGGCGTTGTAATCATGAATGGGCACGCGTCGGCTAAACTCATCCAGCATGTGGCCGGAATCCAATATGGAAGAGAAACCGTAATAACGACCGATATCCGTCTGCCGGGCCTTGCGAAGCAAGCGGGCCAGGACCAACTTTTGTTGGAGTCTGGGGCTTAATATATTGAATTGAAGGGCCTTCCCTGCTTGAAGGGTGCGTTTGAAGAGGGTCCCAAGTAGTGCCATCGTTTAGGGTATAAAGGAGTCTGTTGTCCAGGATTCTGGATGGGTTCGCCAAGCTTCCAGCGAGGTGAGGGCATCCGAAGAGAGGTAGCCCTGTTCAACGGCTGCTTCCAAGAGGTCGGAATAGGAGCAAAGGCTGATGGAACGAAAACCGGCCTCCTTAAAGCGCTCGTCGGCGATGGGAAAACCATACGTAAAAACGCTCATAACACACAAAACATCCAGGCCCTCACTGCGCAATGTTTCGGCCGCTTGCAGGGAACTCTGTCCAGTGGAAATTAAATCTTCGATGAGGACGGTTCGGGACCCCGGTTCGGCTCGGCCTTCAACGAGGCTGCGGGTACCGTGCTCCTTGGCTTTGGCGCGAACGTACGCAAAAGGCAGACCCAATTGTTCGGCCACCAGGACCCCTTGGGGAATGCCAGCGGTGGCTACTCCGGTGATCAAATCACAGCGACCGAAGGAGGCCGTTATTCGATCGGCCAATTGCTGCCGGATGAACGTACGGTATTTGGGATAGGATAAGGTGATCCGGTTATCGCAATAGATGGGCGATAACCAACCCGAGGCCCACCGAAACGGTTGGGAAGGTGAAAACTTCACAGCTTTGGTTTCTAACAATATCTTCGCAACGGCCAAAGCGGTTTCTTTCATTTCCATGACTCAAAATTACTTGTTTTTTTGCCAGGACGTTCCTTTTGAACTTCGAAGCCCCCGACCTGGAGAGTCGGTACAGGGGGTTGAGGAGGTCTGGAATAGGATCCAAAGCATCTTGTACAGCCAAGAAAAAACCAGCCAATCTCCGGGTTTTTGGGCTGCCCGCGATGTGGTTACAGAGGATCAAGACCGAATGTGGGCCGACTTGATGCAGCGATGTTGGTTGTTGGAGGCCGGTGGGGGGCTGATTTTTAGTGAAGATCAAATGTTATGGATTCTTCGACACGGTCGATGGGATCTGCCCAAGGGCAAAGCCGAGCCCGGCGAAACCATGCTGGAAACGGCTATCAGGGAATGTGTTGAAGAGTGCGGTTTGGTTGATTTAACCCCGTTGGATTCCTATAAAAAATTGGAAACCAATCATTTGTATCTATACAAAGGCCAAGTCGCTTGGAAGCGGAGCCATTGGTTCACCATGACCTGTCCGAAGGACCGCAATCAGCGGCTCCAACCCCAAATCGAAGAAGGCATCACCGAGGTCCGTTGGATGTCACCCGAGGAGGTGCAATCGGTTGCCTTGCCAGGGACCTACCCATCGGTACGTAGCCTGCTGCAAGGGGCCGGCCCCGAATACCTCAAAGGTTTGGGTCGGATTTGAGGGCCGAAATACCTCTGGCGACAACGGCGGGTACCAAGGGAGCAGGGTTGCCACCGTGCAATACGATATCGCGAACTACGGAGGAAGAAACCGCCTGCAATCCTGGGTCGCAGACCAAAAAAAACGTCTCAACCCCAAAAAGATCCCGGTTTAATTGAGCAATGCTCTTTTCGCTCTCGAAATCGAGGGTGTTGCGCAGGCCCCGAACAATGAAAGAGGCTCCGATTTCCTGACAAAAACGAGCCGTCAAATCTTCGTAGGTCAAGACCTGAATGCGACTATCTCCAGCCAGCAATTCCTGCAACCAACGCAATCGGGTGGTTAAGTCAAAGAGGTATTTTTTGTCGCTATTGTGTCCAACGGCGACCACCATTCGATCAAAATGCACGAGGGAACGCTGAATGAGGTCCAAATGCCCCAGGGTAATGGGGTCAAAGGACCCGGGAAACAAGGCGGTGCGAGGGCTCATGGTCGGAGGGTGGGGCTGGGGGGAACTTAGTTTCAGGAGGGTGGTCTCCTTCTTGGTAGGCTATTCGTTCTCAAAAATACAAAAACGGCTGAGACCGTAGGTTAGTTCATGCTGTGCCTGGTGGCGAAGGCTAAAGCGTCGGTAAGTGATGGCATGCTCAACAACGAGCAATCCCCCAGAAATCAACAATCCCCCGTCCAAAATGCGCTCAACCAATCCCTCTTGGCGGGCATCGCCGTAGGGTGGGTCGGCCAAAATCAATCCAAAAGGCTGCCCTCCCAAGCTGGACAAGGAGAGGGGCCGGTCATTGGGTGTGAGAAGGTCCGCATGAACGACGCTCCAACGCGGGTCGCTTGAACGATCGCGCAGGCTGTTCAGATGCCGAAGAGCCGCTGGATGCCGGTCCACACTCATCAATCGACGGGCACCCCGGTTCAGACAGGCCAAACCCAGGCTGCCTGTGCCCGCAAAAAGGTCCAGTACATCGGTTTCTTTCCAATCCAATCGCGTATTCAAGTGATTAACGAGGCCCGATACTGCTTTGGCCGTTGTGGGCCGTACCACCCATTCGTTGGACTTGGCGCCGAGGAGGGATTGTCTTCGGCCTTTTTCCTTCATTCGCAGGCCGCCTGCCATAGACGCAGGCCTTCTTGGAGGCATTCAAGTCGGTTGATTGCACCGTCCTGCGCACCCTCGATCCCCACCGCAAAAACTTGTTCAAAAGCGCCCTCCAAGGCTGCGCGCAATTCGGGGTCCTCGGTTATGGAGCCCGCAAAATGCAAAACGCTCGCCCCGTGTTCTTCTTTTTGACGCAGCAGGTGAAAGAGAATGTCATGCGAATGGCTGATGAGGTAGCGGCCGTGATGGCAAAGTTTATGGGGTTCCATGACCCAGATGGAGGCATCCCGCTGACCGATGAGAAGGGTGATTTGACGGGTTTTGGAATCCGATGCAGCGATTCGATGCTGCCAAAAAGCCGTCCAAAGGACCGAGGAACTGTACACGGGTCCCAAGGTCGGGTTCTGGGCCAAAGCATGGTGCCAGGGTTGGGGCAAGGCAAAGATCTGAACCGCCTGAAAGGCCGGCCACGCCTGCCAGCCAAGAGCCTCTCCGCCGAGTGGACCGCAAACCGATTCAAAGAGGGGCCGAAGACCCGGTGTACTGTCAGGATCCTGGACCAAGCCTCTACGCCCGCTTCCCCAACCCCATTCAGAAACCAAACCGAGGGGCATCCAGGTGCTGCGAGGAAAATCTGCGACCCAAGCCTCCCAACGAGGTCTTTTTTGAATCAAAGCATCGAAATAGGCCAAGGCCTGATCAGGGCGGGCGGTATCCCGCTCTGGGAGCACCGCTTCGGTTTCTGAGGACCGATAAGCGCGGAGTGATTCAGGTAGAAGGAGACCCTGAGGGGGTAATTCCAAGCGTTGCCAAGGGGGACCGGCGTACAATTCGTCATCCAGCTCCAGTAAGCAGGGATTCGGAAAGGTTTGAAGGTGTTCCGTCAACCAAAAAAGGGCTTATTCCCAGTTACCGCTCAAATTCGCGTCGACCATGGAGCCGACCCGGAGGACTTTGCGGGTGTCGAAGGGAGCTGAATCTTCCACCTCAAAAACGTTGAGCTCCAGGTTGCTTTTTTTGACTTTGCCGGCCCGCAGGATGAATCGTGCCGTATCGGCATAGGGAACATAAGGCAAGGAGTCGATAGGGTAATTCTTGAAAAGCGAGTCGGCTACTGAAATCAAGATGGTTTCGTAGCGAATCCCACGACGGATATCCGCCGAATCATCGGGGTTACCGATGACTTTGGTGATTTTCATTTTCCCGTTCTTGGTGTATTGAAGGAGTTTTTCCCACGTATCTGCGAACTCGCCGTTGTTTTCACGGTAGGTAACCTGGGCGGTTCGAATTTGCTTCAGTCGTTCAATGACGGCTGCGTAGCGACGGTCCCGCTCCTTTTCGAAACGCAAAGGTTTGGCCACGGTTTCGATGGTTTCGTAGGTGAGCCAAACAATCAGACCCAGGAGAACGAGTTTGAGGATGTTTTGGAGGTTCATAAAGCGGATTTGCCCTGCAATATTACCAACAACCCCTTGAATTAGGGTTTGTATTCATGTAAACATTTTGGTCGCCTTGGTGTTGAACTCTTGACCATGGACCGTTTTTCGATCAAAGACATCGAAGCCTTAACAGGCATCAAGGCCGCTACCCTGCGGATGTGGGAGACTCGGTACAATCTGGTGGAGCCCAAACGCAGCACCACCAACATTCGCTATTACGATCAAGATGACCTTCGCAAGCTTCTCGGAGTAGCCGCACTGATGCGCCAAGGTGCCAAAATTTCCCACCTGGCCAAAATGCAGGCGGAGGAATTGCATCAGGCTGTCCTGCATCAGGAACTGGCCCCGTTGCCCTTGGATGAACGACTAGAGGCCCTCACCTTGGCCATGATTAGCTTGGATGAACCGGCCTTTCAGAGGCTCCTAACCCGGGCTTTTGATCAATGCGGGGTCGAAGAGGCCATGATGGATTTGATTTTTCCTTTCTTTCGACGCATTGGCATTCTTTGGCAAACGGGGTCCATCAATCCGGCCCACGAGCATTTTATTACCAATATCATCCGCCAAAAATTAATTGTGGCGATTGATCGATTGGCTGAACAGGCCGGTCCCGGCTCATCAACAGGCCCAAGCCAGAGCGCACGGCGATACTTGTTGTACCTGCCCGAAGGCGAGTTCCATGAATTGGGTTTGCTTTTTGCGTCTTTTCTCCTCAAGGCCCGCGGTCAGCAAGTGGCCTATATTGGCGCGAATGTGCCTTACCCGGATTTATTTGTGTTGGATCAGCAGTACCGGCCTGATTTCACGCTTTTTTCGATGACATCCTCTTTGGCACAGGATTCGGTGGCTGACTATGTGGCGAGGATCAAGCAGGATTTTCCCCGTTGCACCCATCTCGTCACCGGGCCCTTGGCCGTGC
>JAIXRA010000162.1 GCA_027485465.1 Bacteroidota bacterium
CCCAATGGTACAAGGTCGTATCACCCAAGGTCGACGCGTTGTAAAAAATTCGTTGCGTGGGGCCGGTGCCCGGATCCAAGGCCGAACGGTACCGAACCAACCAGCGGTCCAGCCAGGCCACGGCGCTGGAATTTTGTTTGTTAAACACGAGGTTGAGATCCAAACGCGCTGATCCGGGGTCGGTGGACCAGGTTTCTTCTCGCGTGAAATAGTAGGGATCCAGGTAATACGTCCCCACCGCCGGTGCCATCAGGGCACGGTTGGCCTGACCATTGAGGCGGAGGTTGAGCGGAGAAATCGCGCCTTGGCTACGAACCGCGGCACGGACGGTCAAGGTGACCGAATCCCCGCTTTGGTAATGAGGTAAATTCCAGGAGAACGTCCGGTTCAAAACCCCGTCAAAATCTTCACCCAACCATTCCCTTCCGCTCTTGATGGGGTTGACCAAGTCCCTTTCGTAGGACCACAATCCATCGGCCCGGTATGTCATGGGCCAAATGGGGTTGTTGAGTGGGCGGTGGGTGGTGGTATCCATCCGTTCGACCAGCACCGTGCCCGGTGCGTTGGGGTGCAAATAGAGGTAGGTTGCGTCGCTGTAGGGATTCAGGCTACGAACCAAGCGATTGCTGGCGCGGTCAAAGGTCAGGTTCTCGGAACCGGGAACGTAGTACAAAAAGAATTCCCCGGGCTCAAAAACCCCGTCAAGATCCCCGTGGAATTGGATGGGAATGGGCATAGGAACGGAGGGACGGGGGGTGGCGTTGGCTTCGGGCAGGCTGCCGCGACCACCGCCGTAGAGGGCCAGGCGGTCGGTACGGACCAGGGAGGGGGAGATGCCGACGCTTTGGAGCCATTCCGGGGTCAGTCGGTAGACCCCCTCGGCCTCAAAGCGGAGGCGAAACCACCCTCCCATGGCCAGCACGGTGGTCGAATCGTCGGCCTGCACCGAAGCCGCATGCGCCGAAGCCGCATGCGCCGGCCCGCAGGGCCGCAACGCCACCCCCAGCACCCCCAGCCAACCCATTAGCAAACATGCGCTTCTCAAATTTCGAATCATAGCGGTAGGCTCCAAGATACAACAAGCCCTAAACGAGCGTTTATGGATTTTATGCATTTAATCCGAAGGTTTCCCCTTTGTTTTCTTGGTTTTAACGCGAATCCGTTTAAAATTTACACCCCATCCCCCAAAATGTTGAACCGTCTTTCTACTCTTGTCCCGACCCGTCGGGTCGCCAAAGGCCTGGGCCGAGCCCTGCTCTGCGGTGTCTTTGGTTTGTTTGGTGCAACCGCATCCGCTCAGGATGTGGTATTTTCTCAGTTCTATGCCAACCCCCTCTACCTGAACCCAGCGTTGGCCGGGAACGCCTTTGATCCCCGCCTCACCTTCAATTTCCGCAACCAATGGCCGGCCCTGAACGCCTCCTTTGTGACCTACAGCGCCGGATTTGACCAACATTTTGATGCATTGTCCGGGGGAATCGGCCTGCATGTCCTCACCGATCAGATCGGAAGCGAAGCCTTCCAGCACACCCAGGTGGCCTTGCAATACGCCTACAATCTCAACATCAGCCGCTCCCTCTCCCTGAGAGCCGGCTTTCAATACGCCTACGCCAACCGCTCTTTGAATTTCAATAAACTGATCTTCCCCGAGCAAATCGATCGGGTGACCGGTATCGGCCCCCGGCCAACGGGTTCCGAAATTCCCTTTGGCACCAAAACCGTCACGATCCATGATTTCTCGACAGGGTTGATGCTTTTTTCCGAAAAATTCTATATCGGAGGGGCCGTACACCACCTCACCGAGCCCAACCAAGCCTTCTTCACCGATGCTGCCGTTGCATGGCCGATGCGTATTTCAGCCCATGCTGGCGCCAATATCCCCCTGACCCAAGCCTATTCAGAGGGCGATAACTGGACTCTTTCGCCCAATATTATCTATATCAAACAGGCAACGGCCCAACAAATCAACATCGGAACCTACCTGAGCAAAGGAGCGGTATCCGGCGGTGTTTGGTACCGTCTCAACGATGCCGTGATTCTAACGGCCGGCTTTCAGCGTGGCAAAATGCGCCTGGGCTATGGCTACGATATCACCACCTCCCCCTTGAGCAATGCAAGGCCCGGTGGCTCCCACGAAGTCTCTCTTAGCTTTATTTTTGAGAAATACGAGCCCATGGAACGCCGTCGCTATTCCAAAGTCAACTGCCCGAAATTTTAAACTATTCCTACCTGCTACAAGTTTCTGCCTTTCTACCACTCTCTACGATGAATCTACGAACCCTCCTAAATCTCAGCGGAATTTCTGCCCTGGCCCTTCTGCTTAACAGTTGCGGGCTGATGGACCAGCGCTCCTCCACCACCACCTGGAAATACGGTAACGCGGATGGCTTGGCTTTCAAAAGCATCGATCACAACGGAACGCCCCCTCCCGGGATGGTCTTTGTACCCGGTGGCTCCTTTGTGATGGGTGCAACCCAAGAGGCCATCGCCCTGGATCCGGATAATACGGCCAAATACGCAGCTGTTTCCAGTTTTTATATGGACGAAATCGAGGTGCCGAATGTTTCGTATTGCGAATACATCCACTGGATGGGCAAAGTCTTTGCTCAATCCAATCCCGCCACCTACCGTTCTTGCCTTCCAGACACCAATGTTTGGCGCAACGGCCTCTCTTTCAACGAACCGCATGTCAACGATTACCTCCGCCACCCCGCTTTCAAATACTACCCAGTTGTAGGTGTTAGCTGGGTTCAGGCCAATCAATACTGCGAATGGAGAACCGATCGGGTCAATGAACAACGCCTAATCGATGCCGGATACATCCGTCACACGGCCCAAACCGGTGAACAGCATTTCTCAACCAAAGGATATCTCGCCGGTTTTTACCGCCCCGAACTACGCAAAGGCAAATCCAAAACCAGCATCAACGGTGACCTGGTTTATCCGGTCATCGAAGACGGGTTCTTCACAGCCTCTTACCGTTTGCCATCGGAGGCCGAATGGGAATACGCAGCCCAAGGCTTGATTGGCCGCTCCGAAGCAGGCATGGTCACCGAGCGCCGCATTTACCCTTGGAACGAGCGCGGTATCCGCAACGGCCCCGGTAAGCGTCAGGGTAATTTCTACGGTAATTTCAAACACAACGCCTCCTCACCCGCCGAAGTGGGTTCCTACGATGTGACCCGTGGTGGACCAACCGCCCCTGGTAAGTATTTCCGCCCCAACGATTTTGGTCTTTACCACATGGCCGGTAATGTGAACGAATGGGTGATGGACCTTTACCGCCCCACTTCCAACCTGGAATCCGAGGAGGTTTCGCCTTTCTTGGGTGGTGGTTATACCCGTCCGGCCTACGATGCCGAAGGCAACTTGGCCAAGGACAGCGCCGGTCGAGTGGCCTACGTTGCGGACGAACGCCGCTATTCCGAAAACCTTTTGGCCTCCTATTTGGACTCTGTGACGGTCACCACCAACCCCAACGGTCAGGTCAACAACCGCAACCGGGTATACAAGGGTGGTAGTTATCGCGATATGGCTTTTTGGGTGACACCAGGTGCCCGTCGCTTTATGAGCGAAAGCCGCGCCAAGGACGATGTTGGATTCCGTTGCGCCATGATTGGTTTGGGACGCCCCAACGGTCAGCGCTAACAGTTCAACATTCCCAAGAGCGTTTGGGACATTAATCAACGATTAACAAACGGGCCGCCTTGGGTGGCCCGTTTTTTTTGTGAGCTATGAGA
>JAIXRA010000106.1 GCA_027485465.1 Bacteroidota bacterium
AGAGAGCGGTTTGGACCGGCAACAACTCGGCATAAGTTCCTTGTTTGACGGTGCAACGCCCTTTGAGGTGCACAATCCAAGCGCATTGCTCGGCTTGCTCCGCCTCGTGTTGGCAATAGTGCATCAGACAGCGAATGACATGATCAAAGGTGTTGATATCGTCGTTGTAAAGAACTAGTTTTTCGCCTTCGTCCTCTTGCTCAAGCAAAACCGGAAGCGTTTGTTCTTTTTCGCGGGTGAGCGGCGATTGAATCATAGGCCTTCCTTCTGGGCACTTTGGACCAACAGCAGCGTGGTCCATCGGTTCATCTCGGCCTGGGCCATGGGTTCCAAACCCAAGGCGGCGGCCCGCTCCAAAAGAACCCCGGTATCTTCGGCATAAAAGCCACTCAGCCACAATTGCCCGCCTTCCTTGAGGCTTTGGACATACACTTGCATGTCTTCCAACAAAATGTTACGATTGATATTGGCCAAAATCAAATCGACTTTGGCTTCTTTGGACAGCGCCAAGGTTTCGGCATCCCCTTGCTGCCAAAGGCCCTCCACCCCGTTGCGCTCCGCATTTTCGGCGGCATTGGCGGCCGATCCTTCTTCGATATCCATCCCCCAGACCCATTCGGCCCCCAGGCGCTTCGCCAAGATTCCCAAAATTCCCGTCCCACAACCCATATCCAAAACACGAAGACCCACCGGCAAAAAAGGAGTCTTGTTGATGCCTTCCCAACACCGGGTTTGAACGGGTTCGCCCGGAACACCCTCCAAAGCAGGAGCTCCCAGCAACCACCAACACATCATCATGGTGGTGGGATGATGCCCTGTACCAAAGGACATACGAGGCATCACGATTAATTCGTGCGCTACATTCTCCAACGGTTGATGAAAGGGGGCGCGGATTCCAAAATGCCTTCCCAACAACACCGGCTCAAAACGGGATTCCCATTCCTTGTTCCAATTCACATCTTCGAGGGCATAGGGTTCTTCGATACCTAGAATCCAGTCCGGAAACTGTTCCAGAAGCCATTCCTGGCATCCTTCCCGAACCTGGCCCTGACGCCCATAGGCCTCCAGTGTCCAGCCTTGTTGGCCCGTTTCCGTTCCCTCAAGGTTTGGTTCGAGAATTTGAAAAGAATCGTAACCCCACTCGGCCATTTCCGAAGCCAAGGCTTCCGCTTGTTCCTCGGAGTTAACCCGGATACGCCAAACCAAGAAAGGCTGCATCCTCAAGAAGCGGATAACACAATATCGGCAAAGGCCCGGATTTGCAAGGACGCACCGCCAACCAAGGCTCCGTCCACATCAGGACCGGCCAACAAATCCGCTGCGTTGGATGCGTTCACCGATCCGCCGTAAAGAATGCGTACCTCGGTAGCGGCTTTGGGTCCTCGATTCCGTAACAACCAATCGCGGATCAAGGCATGCGCCTCGTTGGCCTGCTCAGGGGACGCGGTCAATCCCGTGCCGATGGCCCAAACCGGTTCGTAAGCCAGGACCAAGGCCGAAGATTCCAAAGACAAACCCTCCCCTTGAAGGCCTTCGTGGAGTTGGGTTTGGAGAACGGTCGCGTAATCTCCGCTTTGGCGTTGTTCCAGGGATTCGCCCACACAGTAAACGGCCATCATGCCCTGTTCTTGGAGGCGGCGGATTTTCAATCCAGCCTGTATCGACGTTTCGCCGTGGTATTGGCGGCGCTCGCTGTGCCCAACCAAAGCAAAGTCACAACCAGAAGCCGAAAGCATAGCCGCCGAAACCTCGCCGGTATAGGCTCCGCGTTCGTGCATGGAACAGTCCTGAGCGCCCAACAAAGCATGACCCCTCAATTCGGTTGCCATGAGGCCCAAGTGAGTCAGGGGCACGGCCAGGCCCCAGTCCACCCTACGGTGGAGACCGTCCTTGATGGTGGGTGCCATCTGACGAGCCAGGAGTCGACCCTCCTCGGGCAAGGTGTTCATTTTCCAATTGCCCAAAACAAGGGGCGTTCGTTGGTTCATCATACGATCATTCAATCATTAGATGCCGACTTTTCCCAGGTTCGCTGGTAGGCACTTTGTTCAAAAACTTCCATTAGCTTTTGCTTTTCAGTTTCATCCAAAGCGATGGATCGGCGTTGCATCACCCGTTCGGTGGTTTCACAGAATTTATCAAATCGAAAAGTCTCCATGCCGTGTATGCCCCCCCAACCAAAACAAGGCACAAATTGCCGGACGAAACCGCCTCCAAAAACATTGGCCCCCACCCCAATCACGGTTCCGGTATTGAACATGGTATTGATTCCACATTTGGCATGATCCGCCATCACCAGGCCGCAAAAAGTCAGCCCGGTACTTCGGAAGCGAGATGTCGCGATGTCCCAAAGTTTGACTGGCTCGTAATTGTTTTTGAGGTTGGAATTGTTGGTGTCGGCACCCCAATTGCACCAACGGCCAATCACGGAATTGCCCATAAAGCCATCGTGCCCTTTGTTGGAATAGGAATGCATAACCGAGTTGCTGACTTCCCCTCCCACCTTGCAAAAAGGCCCTACCGTCGTATCCCCATAAATTTTGGCACCCATTTTGAGGGTGGCGTGTTCTCCTAAAGCCATCGGACCCTTGACAAGGGCTCCCGGCATGATTTCGGCGTGGGCACCTACCCAAATAGGTCCATCGGTGGCATCCAATACCGCGGCCGAAACCTTGGCAGTCGGATGCACCCAAACCTGCTCCGGGTGATACACCGCGGTATGGCTATCGTTCGACGTTCGCTCCTTCCAAGACGGCCATACCCATTCACCACCGGCCCTGTGCATGCGCTCCAAATCAGCCTTGATTTCACGACCGTTTTTCAAAAAGATATCTTCCGGATAATGGATCATGTTTACTTCATGAACCCAGGGAATCCATTCAATCCCTTCAATCTCCAAAACACCGGCGTCTTCGGCGCCCGTTCCATGCACCCTCAACAAAGGCAGGTCTTGATAACTCAAGCCCTGACCATCACGAAGGTTGGCCACCGATTCCAGCAATTTTTCATCAGGCAATAGCCGGGAATTCACGGACAAGGCCAGGGAACGACGGTTCCATACCATGGCCCATTTTTGGGCTAAGGTCAAGATGCCCACCCTGATTTCCTCGGGGGGCATGGTATACGTCAGCGGTAAAAGGTGAACCGCCTGCAAATCGTCCGCAAAAAAAACGAGCCCTGTAGACCTCATTCTTGTTCTCCAGTTGGGGGGGAACTTTTGCTTTTGCGAGAAGGACGAGGTGGAGGTGTAGGATCCACCACGGTCACCTGCATTTGACCTTCGGAATCCGCCTCCAACTTGAGGACGGAACCCGGTTGGAGTTGACCGCTAATCATTTGTTCCGCCACCACATCCTCGACATATTTCTGAATGGCTCGTTTGAGGGGCCTAGCACCAAACTGAGGGTCGTAGCCTTTTTCGGCTAACAAATCCAAGGCCGAAGGAGCCAATTCAACCTGATAACCCAGGTCTTGAATTCGCTTCAACACCGAACCCAATGTCAAATGGATAATCTTGGACAACTCTTCACGGTCCAACGAATTAAAGACGATGACATCGTCAATTCGGTTCAGGAATTCCGGAGAAAAGGTTTTCTTGAGAGCACCCTGTATGACCGAGTTGCTCTCTTTGTCTTTGGCTTCGACCTTGCTGGGCGTGGTAAAACCAACCCCGGTGCCAAAATCTTTGAGTTGTCGTGAACCGATGTTCGATGTCAAGATGATGAGGGTGTTTTTGAAATCCACCTTGCGACCCATTCCATCGGTCAATTGTCCGTCATCCAGAACTTGCAACAACAAATTGAATATATCCGGGTGCGCTTTTTCAACTTCGTCCAGCAGAATAACGGAATAGGGCTTTCGGCGGACTTTCTCGGTAAGCTGCCCCCCTTCTTCGTAACCCACATAGCCCGGAGGGGCACCAACGAGTCGAGATACGGCGAATTTTTCCATGTACTCGCTCATGTCAATACGAATGAGCGCATCTTCGGTATCAAAGAGGAAGCGAGCCAATTCCTTGGCCAATTCGGTCTTGCCAACACCGGTTGGTCCCAAAAATATAAAGGAGCCCATGGGCTTGCGGGGATCCTTGAGCCCAGCCCTGGTCCGCAGAATCGCCTTGCTAACCGCCTCCACCGCACGATCCTGTCCGATAACACGCTGCTTGAGCTCGGAGGCCATTCGTCCAATGCGCTCGGCTTCGGTTTGGGCAATCCTTTTCACTGGAACCCCTGACATCATGGCTACCACCTCGGCGATATGATCCTCTGTGACCGTAAAGCGGCTTTTGCGGGACTCTTCTTCCCAACGCTGCTTGGCCTGTTCCAATTCTTCAAGGACACGCTTTTCGTTATCTCGAAGCTTGGCAGCTTCTTCGTAACGCTGACTTTTGACGACTTTGTTTTTTTGCTCCCGTATTTCTTCGATGGCCGCCTCCAGGCGAGTCACGTCTTCGGGCACTCGAATGTTGCCGATATGAACCCGGGCGCCTGCTTCATCCATGGCATCAATCGCCTTGTCTGGCAGAAAACGATCGGTAATGTATCGATCGGTTAACTTAACACAAGCGCTGATAGCCTCTTCGGTGTAGACCACTTGGTGGTGGTCCTCATACTTCTGGCGAATGTTGTTAAGAATTTGAAAGGTCTCTTCCGGCGATGGAGGATCCACCATGACTTTTTGGAATCGTCGGTCCAAGGCCCCGTCCTTTTCGATAAACTGTCGGTATTCATTCAAGGTCGTGGCCCCGATGCATTGAATCTCTCCACGGGACAAGGCCGGCTTGAACATATTGCTGGCATCCAGCGAACCCGACGCCCCGCCCGCTCCCACCATCGTATGAATCTCGTCGATAAAAAGAATCACATCGGGGGATTTCTCTAGTTCGTTCATCACGGCCTTCATCCTTTCCTCAAACTGACCTCGGTATTTGGTACCGGCCACCAAGGAGGATAAATCCAATGTAACAATTCGCTTATCAAACAAAATTCGGGAGACCTTTTTTTGGTGAATTCGCAGAGCCAAACCTTCGGCAATGGCCGTTTTACCGACCCCCGGTTCTCCAATCAAGATGGGGTTGTTTTTTTTGCGGCGACTGAGAATCTGAGAAACCCTCTCAATTTCAGCATCTCTTCCAATGATGGGGTCCAAACGGCCTTCTTCGGCCAATTGCGATAGATCCCGCCCAAAATTATCCAAGACAGGTGTCTTGCTTTTGGGATTGGACGGCTTACGGGGAAGATCACCGGCTGCCTTTTTTTCATCCTCTCCATAGGCGTCTTCGTACGAAGCCCGGGTTGTGGGCGGTGGTTCACTTCGTTCCCGACCCTCGATCATGGCGTCAATTTCTTCCTTAACCAAATCATAGGTAACGTCAAATTTTTCTAAAACCCGGTTGGCAAGGCAATCTTCTTCACGAAGAATGGATAACAATAGATGAACCGTGCCTATCAATTCACTCTTGAAAATCTTGGCCTCCAGAAAAGTGATTTTAAGGATTTTTTCGGCCTGTTTGGTGAGAGGTATCTGATCGGCCTGCAATCCAGATTTCTCCACGCTGTTGCGCATGGAGTCTTCGACGGCCGCTTTGAGCTTGTCAAGGGGGACGCCTAGGTTACGCAGGGTTTTGATGGCCTGACCGTCGCCTTCCCGGATTAAACCCAAGAGCAAGTGACAAGCATCGATATAATCGTGGCCAAGACGCACCGCTTCCTCGCGGCTAAAGGCAATAACATCCTTGACCTTGGGAGAGAATTTGGCGTCCATTTGGAGGGGTTTAGACAAAATTAGGAACAAAATCCGTGCCAAGGGGTTTTATCCTCCCTCAAATAGGCGTATCCGCTCCCCTCCTTCGAAGGGGCTAAGACCCGTTAAGGACGACTGATCAGCACGCGGGCCGTACCCAGTCCGTCTTTGTGCAAGACTTCGAGGAGGTACATACCCCGCTTCCAGGTCCCGGTTTCCAGTTTTAGGGGCTCCAGACCCGGTTCCAAGACCTTGTGATCGGACCAAACCGTCCTTCCACTGGCATCCATGACCCGAATCCGCACATCGCCAGTGGCTTTCAGCGGAATCTCCAGGTACAATTGGTCTGCAGCCGGGTTGGGATACGCTTTGATGGCTGATTCTTCCCAAAGCCCCAAGGGACGCACCGATGTTCCAGTGGAAGTCCCAAACCCATAAACATCGCTGCGATTCCGAGGCTGTAATTTCCAGTTACTAAAATTAAAGGTCAAAATGCCCTGAATAAAGTTCAAACGCTGACGGAATGTCAGGGAATCGGTATTGAAGTTCTGCCCCAAATCGAGGCTGGACAAGGTTACTCCTCCCCGAACCCTCAAACCACTGGCCTGCGCTGAATCTGGATAGATGCTGAATTCCCCAAAATTGGAGGGAGCATCGGGGTTTTGGTTCACCACATAAACCGAATCAAAAATCAAGAGGGATGATTCGTGAGGCTCGGTGTAATTGTAACGGCGCGCCATAATCGAATCAATGGGCACCCGGAAGGCTTGGTAGGGCTGGCCAGGAGCAATGTAAGCGTAGTCCAATACCTCCAAGGTGGTTATCCCAAAATCCTCCACCACCAACGCTTTTTTGATCCAAATACTGTCCCCCCGAAGCCGCGTATCAATATCGGTGGATCCGTTGTTATCGGGGCGCAGGGTAATCCCGGTCCACGGACCGACCCCATCTTGAAAAATAATGCGACCATAATCCGAAGGATCCAAGGTGGACATAATGCGTCCACGCAATTGCATGCTGTCCAAAACCACATCGGCAAAGATGGAACGGCCTCCAACGACCGGGGTTTCCTGAATCTCCGATACGCGGTTAATGCCACCGTTCATGACCCTAAACAAGCCGAAGGACTGAATGGTATCGGGTTGCACACCGTTGTTGTTTTGGTTATCCGTTGCGCGGATGTAATAGTGGTAATACGCCCCGTTCTGGGTGAAAACCGAGCCCGGAATGGTCGCCTGAAAAGAATCCGGGGCCACCAAGGTCATGGGCAAAGAATCGTAAACCCCTCCGCTCACACCGGGGGCATAAAACAGCTTAGCGGCGGCTACCGAACCATCCAAGTCCACAATTCTTGCTCCGATCGTTACAGGATTGGAGGTTCTGGGTACGGCTGGGGTCGCTTTCCATCGACTAATGAAAGGAGGAGAAGCCATGACCGCACCCAAATCCGAAGGCGTCAGGGGAATAATTTCGTAACGAGGGTAAAGGGTTCCAAAATTGGTTTCTGTGATCACACCGCGCATGTGCGAAAAGACCTTGCCCTGCTGTACAAAAACAGGAGCACCCGGATTGGGTGGAACGGATGCCGTGGAAGACACAAACGGGGGGCGGAAAAAACGGACCGCATCCCGCACATTGATCTCGGAACCCGAAGCATCTCGAAGCATCCAACTCACCCGTCCTCCACTGAAAGTGCTGACATTGGTCACCAAAACATTGTTAAACTGAACATACATGCCCTCGTAACCCTCTCCGGTTGGCTTTTGGATTTGCTGAGGAACGGCCGGGTTGTTGGG
>JAIXRA010000153.1 GCA_027485465.1 Bacteroidota bacterium
GCCGAATGGCTTTTGAAGACGAATCCCTCCCCTTCGGTGGTCTTGGGATCGGATTGTCGATTTGGAGGCCGAATGTTTGCGGAAACCGTCGCCCTGGTGATGGCCCAAAACGGTGTCAAAGTCCTTTGGGACCGTAATGACTTTGTTTCGACCCCCATGGTATCTCTGGGAACCGTTCAACACGGAGCCCAGGCCGGGGTTATTTTGACCGCCAGTCACAACCCACCTTCGTACAACGGCTTCAAAATCAAGGCATCCTATGGCGGGCCCGCCGTTCCTTCGATGATCTCCGAAGTGGAAGCCCTGATCCCTGACCAGGCCCCTGTTCTGCAAAAGTCAGTGGCCTATTGGAAAGAATGGGGGCGCATCGTTGATGTGGATCTTTACTCGGCCTATCTGGATGAAATTCGACGGAATTTTGACTTGGAATCAATGCAACCTCTTTCGGAGCGTTTGGCCTTCGATGCGATGTATGGTGCCGGTCAGCTTGTGATCCCTGATTTATTCCCCCATGCCCGACTCTTGCATTGCAGCCACAACCCCGGATTTGACGGCCAGGCACCCGAGCCCATTGCCCGTAATTTGACCGAGCTTTCTGAAAGATTGGCAAACGACCCTTCTCTTGAGATCGGTCTTGCCGTGGATGGGGATGCGGACCGTATTGGCTTGTTGAACGCCTCGGGAGACTTTGTGGATTCGCATCATATTTTGATGCTATTGGTGGCCTACCTGGCCGGTGTCCAGGGCAAAAAGGGGGATGTGGTCGTTTCCTTTTCGGTGAGTCCACGTATGGAACGCTTATGCCGACATTTTGGTCTGAACCTGGTGGTGACCCCCATTGGCTTCAAGTACATCTGTGAAATCATGACCCAAGGGGGGGTATTGGTAGGGGGCGAAGAATCCGGAGGCATCGCCATCGACGGTTATATCCCCGAAAGAGACGGCCTTTGGATTGGACTTACCCTCATGGAATACATGGCCAAATCCGGTAAAACCCTCGAAAACCTCATCGAAGAAGTCTATGCGGTTTCCGGACCTTTCTTTTACGATCGTTGGGATTTGCATATCGAAAACGACCACAAGGCCCGTGTCATGGAGGCCTTGGCCGCCGGTGCCTACGCTGCCTTTGGTCCGTACACGGTCCAGCGTACCGAAACCATCGATGGCTACAAATGCTGGTTAACCGATGACGAATGGGTCATGTTTCGCGCTTCGGGCACGGAGCCGGTCCTTAGAATTTACGCTGAATCCAATTCCCGTTCCGAAACCGAAGCGATTCTCAAAGCCGCACAAACCACCCTCTACGGAGTGTAACTTTGGGATGGTTGCGCGTTCCGCCGCTGGCACCTTGGTGTTAGAGGAAAGTCCGGACAACGCAGAGCGCCAGGCTTTGGAAACAAAGACCGGGGGAACCCGGTAGAAAGTGCCACAGAAAAGAACCGGCCGCAAGGCCAAGGGTGAAAACGTGAGGTAAGAGCTCACGCGCTCCGATGGAGACATCGGTTTGGGGTAAACCTCCTGGGTTGCAAGGCCGTGTATACCGGGGCAGCGTTGCTCGCGCGTTCCCGGGGGGTAGGCCGCTCAGATAAATGGTGGAAATGCCGCAAGGCATACAGAATCTGGCTTACAGCGCAACCTTTTTTTGGTACCTGACGAGTTGATCACTCGGAATGCTAATAACGGCGCGGTTTGTTCACTAAATTAGACATTCCAATGCGCATACTGATTGTTGACGACGAGGCCCCCATCCGGGATAGCCTCCAAGAAATCCTTGAAAGCGAGGGTTTTGAGGTCGGATTGGCCGGTGATGGTCTTCAGGCCCTGCAAATCTTGACCGATTCTGAATTTGATTTGGTCCTGAGTGATATCAAAATGCCTCGCATGGACGGCATGGAATTGTTGACCCATTTGGCCAAGAATTTCCCTCGATTGCCTGTGGTTATGATTTCGGCCCATGGCACGGTTCAAACTGCAGTTGAAGCGACCAAATTGGGGGCATTCGATTTTATAACCAAGCCGCTGGATCTGGACCGCTTGCTGATCACCCTTCGCAATGCCTTGCAGATTAGCACCCTCAAACAAGAGGCCCTTTCCTGGTCCAACGACGATACCGACCCGGTAGAACTTCAAGGACGCTCCCCCGCCCTCATCAGCCTCAAAGAAACCCTGCAAAGGGTGGCGCCCACGGAAGTCCGCATCCTCATTTCCGGTCAAGCTGGCACCGGAAAGGAGTGGATTGCTCGCTTTATCCACCGACTAAGTCCGCGCAAAAACGGACCTTTTGTTTCCCTCAATTGCGCCACCATCCCCGCGGATCGGTTGGAATACAGTCTTTTTGGGCGCAGCGATGAGCAGGGTACGGATGCTATCCACCGGGGCACCTTTAATCAGGCGACGGGTGGCACCCTCTTTTTGGATGAAATCGCCGACCTTCCGGGGCCTGCCCAGCTCACCTTGGTTCGGGTTTTGGAATCCATGGGCAATACCGGTGGTCATACCCGCCATGGAGTTCGCATATTGGCTGGTAGCCAAAAAGACCTCATTCAGCTCATTGAACAGGGGCAGTTCCGTTTGGATTTGTATCATTTGTTGAGCGTGATTTTGGTCCATTTGCCTTCGTTAAGCCAACGTCGGGAAGACATCCCCATGCTGGCAGGGATCTACCTCAACCAAATCTGCCGACAATACCAGCTCCCCCCCCGATCCTGGGATTCCGATGCCTTGCGTGCATTGCAAGCCATGCCTTGGACAGGAAACCTTCGGGAACTCAAAAACGCGGTCGAACGCCTGGCCCTTTTGGGTGGATCCCCCATTACCACGGCCGATATCGACCTTTACCTACGAACCGCGGCCCCAGCCGTCGATAGGGGTTCAACCGGAGCGAACCATTCGAACGGCACGACGCTAGAAACAATGCTCCAAGAAGTAAGCTTTCAACGCTTTAAGGAGCAGGCCGAGAAGCTCTTTGTGGAACGGAAATTGGAGGAACATGGCTGGAATATCGCCAAAACAGCCGAAAACATGGGCATCCAACGTTCGCACTTGTACAACAAAATCGAACGCTTTGGGTTGAGCAAACCCAAGACCCGCTCTTAGCGAATCACACGAATCGTTCCGGAGTA
>JAIXRA010000070.1 GCA_027485465.1 Bacteroidota bacterium
AAACACCCAAGGTCGGGTGGCCGAGTGGCTAGGCAGAGCTCTGCAAAAGCTCCTACAGCGGTTCGAATCCGCTCTCGACCTCCATTATCAATCCCCTTTTTTACTCAGAAACCTGCTCCGACCCGGCAGGTTTTTACCCCCCTCCCTTCAAGCGACTTCATGGTGCTTCAAGGGACTTCTTCCAACGACTTCCTTATTCGTAGCGCAGGGCCTCAATCGGATCCAGGGCGGCTGCTTTGGCCGCAGGATAATAACCCGACACCAACCCCACCAGGAGACATAACACAATTCCTCCAAAAATCCAGGCCCATGGCACAATAAACCCTGCGCCCACCAACAAAGCGACCGCATTGCCAATGGCCATGCCCAAAACAATTCCCATCAATCCACCCATCTGCCCAATAATCAGTGCCTCCATCAAGAATTGTTGACGAATCGCCGTTTGGGTGGCTCCAAGGGCCTTCCGGGTGCCGATTTCACGGGTTCGCTCCGTCACCGAAACCAGCATAATATTCATTAAACCGATGGCCGCGCCCAACAAGGTAATCAAACCGATCGCCTTGGCGGCAAGGTCCACAAAGGCCAAATTTTCGATAAGACTCCGGGCAAAACTATCGGATTTGGTCACCGCAAAATTATCGGGGTCCACCTTGGATAATCGACGAATATTACGAAACAACCCAACGGCTTCTTGTTCGGCAACCGCCAATTGGCGAGGATCACTCAAGGTGAAGGAAACAACATACGAACGATCCGTTGAAGGGAATGCATACTGTACATGCGCCAAGGGCATAAGCGCTGTTCGGTCTGCATTGTTACCGAAGCCCGAACCTTTGGAGGTCAAAACACCAACAACCCGGTAACGGGCACTCCCCACCGATACCTGTTTGCCGCTGGCTTTGACCGTTTTAAACAATTTGCGGGCCACCTCCTCCCCCAGAATAATCACCGGGGACCCGTTTTGCAATTCAATCGCAGAAAAATTCCGGCCATCGGCCAGGCTGTAAGCCCCCACGCTTAGGTATTGATCATCCGTGCCCAGCAGGTTGACATTGGGGTTGGTTTTGCGACCACCTCCTTTGATCACCGCCGTCCACGTAACATTGCCACTGACAGAGCCCTGACCCGGGAATCCGAAGCGCTCCACAAAGGCCAGCGCCTCGCGGTACTGAATCGGGCGGTATTGAATACGGCGACGGCGATTTTCGAAGGCTCCCCTGGGCTCTCGGTTACGAATCACCAAGGTATTGGAACCCATGCTGGAAAACGTATCCGTCAGGGACTTCTCCAGGGCGTCAATGGACGTCAAGATCCCAACCAGGGCCGCAATCCCGATGGCAATAATTCCGGCCGTGAGCGAAGTTCGTAATTTATTTCCTCCAACCGCATTCAAAGCGATCCTCAGGTTTTGAACCCAGCCAAAGGCAGGGCGATGATCGGTGCTGGGGCCCAAGGGGTTGGTTTTTTTGAGAGGAAATGGACTGCAAGATAGACCCCTTGGGGCTTTGTCTGTATTTTTGGGGTGGTCGTCCCGTTGGGGCGACCGCATGCCCTCCAACCCTTTTTGACTCCAAACCCTTGACCTCCTACCATGACTTTTGACACCACGATGCTCCGCCGCCACTACGCCGAATGGAAGACCCGTTGCCATACCGTACGGGAGCAATGCGGAAGGCCTTTGACCCTCACCGAGAAAATCCTTTTCACCCACCTGTGGGATGCCAACCGCCAGGAAGGCGCCAACCCAGGCAACGACGGAAGCCCGACCAACCCTTCCACCCTCCAAAGAGGGGTTGATTACGTCGATTTTGCCCCCGATCGGGTGGCCATGCAGGATGCCACCGCTCAGATGGCCCTCCTCCAATTCATGCAGGCCGGAAGGCCGTCGGTGGCCGTTCCCAGTACGGTTCACTGCGATCACTTGATCCAGGCCAAGGCCGGTGCCGTTGCAGATTTGAACGAGGCGGTGGACAAAAACAAGGAAGTTTATGATTTTCTGGCATCGGTTTCCAACAAATACGGTATCGGATTCTGGAAACCAGGTGCCGGGATTATTCACCAGGTTCTTCTGGAAAATTATGCCTTCCCCGGTGGACTCATGATTGGCACCGATTCCCATACCCCCAATGCCGGTGGACTCGGGATGATAGCCATTGGGGTCGGCGGAGCAGACGCCTGCGATGTGATGGCGGGCTTGCCCTGGGAACTCAAAATGCCCCGATTAATCGGAGTGCACTTGACCGGACGACTGAGCGGATGGGCTTCGGCCAAAGATGTTATCCTCAAAGTAGCCGGCATCCTGACCGTCAAAGGCGGGACCGATGCCATTCTGGAATACTTTGGGGATGGGGCTCGCCAATTGTCGGCTACCGGGAAATCCACCATCTGCAATATGGGCGCTGAGATTGGCGCGACCACCTCCTTGTTTGGTTACGATGCCTCCATGGCCGCCTATCTGCGCGGTACAGGCCGGGAGGATTTGGCCGAATGGACCGAAGCCTTGGCCGAGGAGCTCACCGGCGATCCGGAGGTTTATGCCAGACCCCAAGATTATTTTGACCAAGTCATCGAAATCAACCTGGATGAATTGGAACCCCATATCAACGGTCCTTTTACCCCGGACTTGGCTTGGCCCCTCAGTCAATTTGCCGAAGCGGTTCGGACCAACGGATGGCCTTCCAAACTGGATGTCGGCTTGATTGGTTCCTGCACGAATTCATCGTACGAGGATATCAGTCGTTCCGCCTCCATTGCGGCGCAAGCCGCATCCAAAAACCTCAAAGCCCGTTCCGAATTCACCATTACCCCCGGTTCGGAAATGGTTCGATACACCGTGGAACGGGACGGCATGCTGGAACAGTTTGACGCGATTGGTGGCGTGGTTTTGGCCAACGCCTGCGGGCCCTGCATAGGACAATGGGCCCGTCACAGCGATGACCCCAACCGCAAAAACAGCATCATCACTTCTTTTAACCGGAATTTTGCCAAGCGCAACGACGGGAACCCCAACACCCATGCGTTTGTGGCATCGCCCGAAATCGTAACGGCTCTGGCCATTGCGGGGGATTTGACCTTCAATCCCCTAACGGATACCCTCCTGAACACCGAAGGGGTCCAAGTCAAGTTGGATGAGCCCCAGGGCCTCTCCTTCCCTCCCCGTGGTTTTGCGGTCGAAGATGCCGGCTACCAAGCCCCTGCGGACAACGGAACCGAAGTCAAGGTTCAGGTTCGTCCCGATTCAGACCGACTTCAATTGCTGGAACCCTTCAGTCCTTGGGAAGGCCAGGACCTCATGGACCTGCGCCTGCTCATCAAAGCCCAAGGCAAATGCACCACCGACCATATCTCCATGGCCGGTCCTTGGCTCAAATTCCGTGGCCACCTGGACAATATTTCCAACAACATGTTGATTGGGGCGGTCAATGCCTTCAATGGCCAGACGAACCATGTTTACAACCCCATGAACGAAACCTACGGCCCCGTTCCCGATGTTCAGCGCGCCTTCAAAGCAGCGGGTGTTGGAACCGTGGTGGTGGGTGACGAAAACTACGGCGAAGGTTCCTCCAGGGAACATGCCGCCATGGAACCCAGGCATTTGGGCGTTCGGGTGATTCTGGTTCGTTCGTTTGCCAGGATTCACGAAACCAACCTCAAAAAGCAGGGCATGCTGGCCCTGACCTTTGCCAACAAAGCCGATTACGATCTCATCCAAGAACACGATCGCATGGATTTGTTGGGGCTGACCACCATGCGTCCGGGACAACCCTTGCAAATGGTGTTACGACACCTGGACGGCAGCGCCCATACCATCACCTTGAACCACAGCTACAACGAAACCCAGCTGGCCTGGTTCCGTGCAGGCGGTGCCCTTAACATCATTCGACAAAACGCGGGTAAAGCCTCCTAAACCGGGAACGATTTCATGAAATTCCTGGATGCCGTCGCGGAACGCGTTCTTGCAGCGGGGCATCCCCAACTGCACCGGGTTTTGGTTCTCTTTCCATCGGTCCGCCCGGTGGAGCCTTTTCGACAATCGCTCGGACGCCTTCTAAAGTCACCCTCTCTGTCCCCGATTTGTCGTTCCTTCGACGAATGGGTCTTTGAACAAAGCGAACGTAGCCGACCCAACCGATTATGGTTGCAAGATCTGTTGTACCAAGCCTACCTGCAATGCTCCCATGAGGCGGGCGTGGTTCCCGATCATCCCGAAACCTTCCTGAGTTGGGCGGGGGGACTCCTTCAAGATTTTGAAGAAATCGACCAACACCTCTTGGATGCGGACAAGGTCTTTGGGCACCTGCACCAACAAAAAGCCGTTGAACTATGGAGCCCTTCGGACGGTCAATTGACGGAGACCGAAGCCGAATACTTGCATTTTTTTAGCCTACTAGGTCCCACGTACCATGCTTTTCGCAAAATCCTGGATGACCAAGGATTGGCCTATCCCTCTTCCGCCCTCAGGGCCTTGTTGGAACATGCAGAGGAACCGCTGGAGCATCTACGTTCCACCGTGGAAGCCATCTATTGGGTGGGCTTTGATTCGCCCGATCCCGGCCTCCAACGCCTCCTCCAAGTTGGTTCCAAATCCATTCCTATGTTTTGGATCACCGAAGGCGATGCCTATTATGTGACAGACCCTTTGCACAGCGCGGGAATGCTGTGGAGAGATCATCCGCTCCCAAAAATCGAAAAATTAAACGTGATGGAACTGGTTGGGGAACGCCTTTTAAACGGCGAACCCCGTTTCGAAGCCTGCCGTTGCATGGGGATGACCGAACAATTGGATGAAGGACTTGAATTCATCCAGAAGTGGATAGCCCAAGGGGTCTCGCCAACGCGAATCGCTTGGGTTTTGGCCGATGCCAATCAAGCATGGCCGCTTATGCTGCGATGGAGCCCTTTGACAGCGCCACCGGTTTGGAATCTGCCGTTGGACCTGCGATGGACGGCATCGTACGCTTGGGCGATGGGCTGGATCGAATTGCAACAGAGCCTGCATTACACCGGCAAAGTAAGCGTTTCCGATTGGAATCGTTGGATCGAGAGCCCGATATCGTACCCCGAATGGTCCGAATTCAAATCCCCCAAAAAGGGAGTGCTTTTTCGCAAAAATCTTCAATCGCTTACCTGGAACCAACAAAGTCTGCTGCCCCACAAGGATCACGCGGACGATGCCTACCTCCACTTGGCCGAACTCATCGAACAGGTCCTCGAAAATCACCCCCAGCTTCCGGAGATGGAACAGCACGCCTTGATGAAGTTGGCCGAAATGATCCGTGTCTTGGCTCCTCGTATTCCCGAAAGCGAAAACCGGTGGACTCTTTGGCGCAAGCTCTGGAATCAAAACCTCAGTTCCGCTGCACTCAACCCAGGACACAGCGAACCCAACGGGGTTCGAATCACCACCTTGGATCGCACCAAGGCCCTGGACTTTGACTACTTGATCGTTAGCGGCGCCAACGAAGGCTTGCTCCCCAAGCCTGGCCGTTACAGCGGCATGCTCAGTTTTGACTTGCGCCGTGCCTTTGGGCTCCCCGATCCTTGGATCGTCGAAGCCAGGCAGGCCTATGAATTCTATCGATTGTTACAACATTGTACAGAGGCTCAGTTTCTTTGGTCCGCCACCGGCACCGATGGCAAGGCTGCGGAATCGAGCCGTTACTTGCAACAATTGGAACTCGAATACCCCGGCACCTTCC
The DNA here is from genome assembly GCA_027485465.1 of Bacteroidota bacterium. GTDB lineage: Bacteria > Bacteroidota > Bacteroidia > UBA7662 > UBA7662 > SYHX01. The sequence goes on from JAIXRA010000070.1 coordinate 5,700, forward strand.
ATAACCGCGAACGACGAGCGCAGACCAGTTCTTCGGATACCCCCTGGACCCTGCTCGAGATTCCCAAATCCCCACGAATTCTGTCTACCATCGCCGAACGATTGGAAACGCGCGCGTTGAGTCCGTCCACCTTTTCGGCCTACCTGGAATGCCCACTCAAATTTTGGTACGGGTATGTCCGTCAAATTCGCATTCCCGACGAAGAAACAGAACAATTGAACGCCGCTCAAACCGGGAACCTTCTGCATGAAACCCTCGAGAAGCTTTTCGAGCCTCAGATCGGCGACCTCATGACCCCGAGTTTGCTTCGTTCTTTGATGCCGCAAGTGGAACAGGCTTGGAAAGAAGTGCGCCAAAAGAATTTTCCATGGCAGTCCTTTGAAGAAGGTCTGAACGCCATGGTGGACCGAATGGGACCCCAATTCATCCAACAATACCTCACAACCGAGGCCAAGGCCGCCCAGCGAAAACCAGCTCTCTTGATCGACCAAGAACGGCCCCTCGAAACCAGCATCTTGGTTGATGAGCAACAGGTGAAATGGCGTGGGCGGTTGGATCGCCTCGAACAGCTAAACGGCCGAACGCGCATTGTTGATTTCAAATCAGGGATCCTCAAAAACAATGCCAGCGAATTGCGCATCAAAGGCATCGAAACATGTTTTGACGGCGAACACAGCAAAGCTTTCCAATTAATGTGTTATGCGTGGATGGCCTATCGCTCGGATCCAAAGGCCTATGCCCAGGGCTTGGAACTGGCCATCCTTCCCCTCCAACAAGCCGAAGGCGGGCCCCGCCTGCTGGAAATCGACCAACAAAGCCTCCTAACCGTCCAAAGTCTGGAAGAATTTGAGTCTCTTCTGCTTCAGCATCTGCGGGAAATGATGGACCCGGATCGGCCTTTTGAAGCCACCACCCAAGTGCGCAAATGCACCTATTGCGATTTTAACCGCATCTGCCAGCGTCAGCCAGAAGACTGAGCCGGACGGTTTGGTTGTATTTTGGTCAGGTAAACTGATTTCTATGGCTCCCGTTGCCCCTTTTAACCTCACCCAATGGCTGACCGACAACCGGCATTTGCTTCGGCCTCCGGTTGCTAACAAAAACCTCAGTCCCCAGAGCGAAGACTATATTGTGATGGTGGTAGCCGGACCCAATGCCCGCAAAGACTACCACTACAACGAAACCGAGGAAATCTTTTATCAATTGGAGGGTAACATCACGGTCAAAACCCAACAAAACGGGCAATGCGTCGAGTACCGCCTGGGACCCGGTGATTTGTTTCTGTGCCCTGCACGGACCCCCCATTCGCCGGTGCGCGAAGAAGGTTCCTTAGGCTTGGTGATCGAGCGGGTGCGGGCTGGTCGAGGATTTACCGATGGGCTCTTGTGGTTTTGCGAGTCCTGCAATCACCCATTGCACGAAGCCTACTTTGAATTGCACGATATCGAAAAAGATTTTCTTCCGCATTTCAAAGCATTTTATTCCAACCCCGAAAGCCTGCGTTGCCAGGCCTGTGGGCATACGATGGAAACCGATCCACGCTTTGTCTAAAAAAGCCCGGTTTGCGCTCCATTGACATCCATACCCATATCCTCCCCCGGGATTTACCGGACTGGGCCGCGCGCTATGGCCCGGGCGATTGGATCTCCCTTCAACACCAGGAGGGCGCATGCCCAGCCTGTGCATTGATGGTTCAGGGTGATCGGGTTTTTCGAAAAATTGAAGCCAATTGTTGGGACGAGGAGGAGCGCATCCGAGAAACCAACGATTTGGGCGAGCACCTGCAGGTCCTTTCCACGATCCCGGTGCTTTTTCATTATTGGGCTCCGGCCGCCAATGCCCTGGACACTTCTCGTTTTTTGAACGACCATTTGGCCCAAACAGTCCAAAAGCATCCGCGTCATTTTCTAGGCTTGGGAACCCTACCCATGCAGGACCCAGACCTGGCTTGCCGAGAATTGGAACGATGTGTGAAGGACCTGGGCTTGTCGGGTGTTCAAATTGGCTCTCACATCAACCAATGGAATTTGAACGACCCGGCGCTTCACGGCTTTTACGCCCATGCAGAGGCCCTGGGCGCCTCCATCTTTGTGCATCCCTGGGACATGGTCGGTCAAGAAAAAATGGATCGCTACTGGTTGCCCTGGCTCGTCGGAATGCCCGCCGAATCGGCCTTGGCTATTTGTTCGATGATTTTTGGTGGGATTTTTGAGAAGTTTCCCCGGTTGAGGGTTGCCTTTGCCCACGGTGGAGGATCTTTTCCAGGAGGTTTGGGGCGGATCGTTCGGGGGTACGAAACCCGACCGGATTTGGTCGCGGTGGACAATCCCCACCACCCGACCTCCTATCTGGGCAAGTTTTGGGTGGACTCCCTGGTTCACGACCCCCATATGCTCCGCTACCTCATGGAAATTGTCGGTTCCAACCGGGTTGCCTTGGGCAGTGATTATCCGTTTCCTTTGGGCGAATCCCGCGCAGGCACCCTGATAAAGGCCATGAACCTGGAACCGGAACAAGAAAAAGATTTGTTATACCGTTCAGCCCTGTCGTGGCTAAACTTGGAGGAAGCCAATGTATGGGGCCACTAGGCATTTTTGATTCCGGCCTTGGGGGCCTCACGGTTCTTCAGCAGATTCGGCATCGCCTCCCGGAAATCGACTTGTGTTATCTGGGCGATAATGCCAGAGTTCCTTACGGCAACCGATCCTTTGAAACCGTGTACCGGTTTACCCGGGAAGGCGTCTACACCCTTTTGAAACAAGGGGCGCCCCTGGTGGTCGTGGCCTGCAATACCGCTTCGGCCAAGGCCCTCCGTTCCATCCAACAAAAAGATTTGCCACTTTGGCAAAAAGAATTCAACGACGGCGGCCCCGAACGTCGGGTGCTGGGGGTCCTGCGTCCAACCACCGAAAAGGCCGGCGAATTAACCCAAAGCGGTCGCCTGGGCTTGCTGGCTACCCGAGGCACGGTGGAATCGGGCTCATACACAACGGAAATCAATCAGTTTTTTCCTGAAATCACGCTTTATTCCCAGGCTTGCCCCCTTTGGGTCCCCCTCATCGAAGAAGGCATCCACCAAGGCCCGGTGGCCGAAGCCATTGTTCGGGCTGATTTGGACGAGCTCCTTGCCAAAGCTCCGGGCATGGATGCCGTGATTTTGGGTTGCACTCATTATCCGCTTTTGGCCCCGTTGATTCGGAATTTGTTACCCCCTAATGTTCGTGTTTTTGAGCAGGGACCTTTGGTGGCCCAAGCCCTGTCCCTTTACCTCCAGCGTCATCCCGACCTGAACGCTTCCTTGACACGGGGGGGCACCATTCAGTATTTCACCACCGAAGACCCTCAGCGTTTTGATTGGCAGGCCTCCCGATTTGGGGGTCAACACGTGCAGTCCAAACACATCGAATTGCTGGAACCTTGAAACAGGGCAGCGCGCACCTGTCCCTTACGTTGGATTGGATTCGCCAAAGCAAAACGCAGGGCGACCCGGACAAGGCCATTCCCATGTCGGCCTATATGCGGAATCGTTTTGACTTTTTGGGCTGGCCCCAAGCGATTCGCCGTCAACATCAACAAGGCCTGTGGCTTGGCCTTCAAGAGGCCGGGGCAGCGTCGAAGGGCGAAACCCTGGATAACGCGATCCCAGCATCGCTCATCGATGTGTTATGGCAACAACCCGAACGAGAATTTCAGTACACCGCCATGGAATTGGCCTTGCGTTACCGAGCCTGTTGGGGCGATGATTGGATCCAGCGAGTTTATGGATGGATTCAAACCAAGAGTTGGTGGGACACCGTGGACTGGCTGGCGCCGAAGGCCTTGGGCTGGTATATACTTAACAAAACCTCAGGGGCTAACAAAAAATCAGGGGCAGGTCGGGGGACCGCCTTGAACACCCCCTTGCTGGAAAAGGTGATTGCCGAACTCCACGCCCACCCCAACCTGTGGATGCAGCGGTCAGCCTTCATCCTGCAGTTGGATTTTCGGGAACAGACCCGCTTTGACCTCTTATCCAAGATGTGTTTGGAAAAAGCCGATACCCGGGAATTTTTCTTGGCCAAAGCCATGGGCTGGGCCCTAAGGCAATATGCCAGGCAAGAACCCGAATTGGTACGAGCCTTTGTGCAAAAAAACCATCAATTACCTGCGCTCACCCGCCGGGAGGCTCTCAAGCACCTGGCTTGATTCCTTCCACAACGGTATGGCCGGCAAGGGACATGTTAAATACATGGGCTGACCACCCACCGGGTGTTCAAAGGCCAAACCGTACGAATGCAGGGCAATGGAATGATCCTTGAGTGCCACAGGATACCCGTATTTAACATCCCCCGCTATCGGATGCCCCATCGCAGCCAATTGGGCTCGGATCTGGTGGGGACGCCCCGTGAGGGGGTGAACCTTGAGGAGGGACTGACCACGCAGATGCGCTAACAAAGTATAGTCCAGAACCGCTTCTTTGGAGTCCCGAACTTCGTAATCGTGGGCCTGCACCCGGTTTTTTTCGTGGTTCTTTTTGAGAAAATGCTTGAGGGTCCCGGTTTCCCGGTTGACTTTGTCCCGAACCAGGGCCAGGTAGGTCTTACGAACCAGCCTTTCCCGAAACAGTTTATTCATCCTTTCAAGCGCCTTGGATGTCTTGGCAAAAAGCACCAATCCTGAAACCGGACGGTCGATTCGATGCACGACACCCATAAAGGCCTCGCCTTTTTTTTGGTGACGAATCGCCAGGTCTTCACGGACCAGCGAAAAAAGATCCGGGTCTCCCCCTGGATCCGGCTGGGTGAGCATGCCAGCGGGTTTGAAAACCGCAATTAAATGATTGTCTTCAAACAAGATATGCCAATGCATGGGAGAGTGGTGGGGGTTTTGAAATTCCGAAGGAATTCGAAAAAAGATTCAGTATTGTTCGGCAGGTGATGGAAAATCACCCGAACGTACATCACGTATATAGGCCTGAACCGCTTCGGTGACAAGACCATCCAATTGAAGGTAACGTCTAAGAAATCGGGGTGAAAACTCGCTGTTCAAACCCAGCATATCATGCATCACCAGGACCTGCCCATCAACCCCCGAACCTGCTCCAATGCCAATGACCGGAATGCTTAAAGTCGAGGCCACTTTCTGAGCCAGCTTGGAAGGGATTTTTTCGAGCACGAGGCCAAAGCAACCCGCCTCCTGCAATGCCAGGGCGTCTTCCAAAAGTCGTTCGGCCTCTTGTTCTTCGCGGGCCCTCACGGAGTAAGTTCCAAATTTGTAAATGGACTGGGGGGTTAGGCCCAGGTGCCCCATGACCGGGACCCCGGCTGTCAGGATGCGGACGACGGATTCAACCACCTCGCGCCCCCCTTCCAATTTGACCGCATGAGCCCCCGCTTCTTTCATGATACGAATGGTGGATTGCAAGGCTTCTTTGGAATTGCCCTGATAGGATCCAAACGGCAAATCCACCACCACCAACGCCCGCTGAACCGCCCTAACCACCGAGGATGCATGGTAGATCATTTGATCCAAGGTGATCGGCAGGGTGGTTTCGTGTCCGGCCATGACATTCGAGGCCGAATCCCCCACCAAGAGGACATCCACCCCGGAGCGATCCAGAATTCGGGCCATCGTAAAATCATAAGCCGTCAACATGGCGATTTTTTCGCCGGCCTGCTTCATTTCGGCCAGGGTATGGGTCGTTACCCGCTTGACTTCGCCGTGTACGGACATGCTTTGGAATTAAAGACTACTTAAAAATCCGGAATCCTTCAAAAAACAAAGAACTCCATCGTTGAGGGCACAAAATACAGCTTAATTTAGCCCCCTGTCCACCAAATACCTGCCTTGAACTTTTTTGACCTCCCCTCGGCCGTTCGGCCATTCCGGTTCCACCCAAGAACCTTGGGCTTGTTGGCCCTTTTCGTGGGGTTCCTGACGGCCTGCAGCACCGATGTGGACGTGAACGCCCCCTGGAAAGAACAAACCATCGTAACCTGCTTGGTGGACCCCAATCAGGCCGTTCATTACATCCGAATTCACAAAGCTTACCTGGACCCCAACCGGAACGCGCTGGTTGTCGCGGCCATTCGCGACTCCTTGTACCACGACCCAAGCCGAACCAAGGTTTGGATTGAGATTTGGAAAAATGGGGTATTGCGTGACAGCCTGGCCTGCACCCCGATGGATTCGGTCTTGAATGGCGGGGGCGGCATCTTTCCGGATACCCTTCGCCTCTACCGCTTTTCGTCCCCCTTGGTAGGCGGACTGCCCCGCTTGGACAGCAGCGCCGAACATCGCCTTCGCATCCTAACCCCTGCAGGTCAATCCCTGAGCGCATCACTGTTCCCCATCGGCCGTAACAATTCCCTACCCGGCGGGCTCCCCCCCGGCGGAAACCTCCCTCCCAATTTTGGTGGACTCAATTGGAGTGCTAACCAGGGGCATCAGGTTGCTTTTACCTTGCCTGCCAACACATCCCGATATAATTTCAGTATCCGGGCCTATTACGACGAGTGGTGTGCCGATTCGGTGCCTCCCGGCCCACCCCCCCATCCTGACACGCCGGGGCTTCGCCTTCGTTCCATCGAATGGCCCATCACTACCAACGGCCTCAATCCCGGCCTTGGCCTGATTACCAGGGTCTTTGGTAAAAATCTTTTTTCGTTGCTCAACGCCTCCTTGGCCAAAGAACCCAGAACTCACCGACGCCTGCGCGGCACCCTCTTTCATTTCTACTGGCTGGACGAGCCTTTTGGCACCTACCTGGAGGTCACCAACTCCAGCCCATCCATGTCGGATGTGAAGCCTACCTTTACCAACGTTACCAACGGTTTAGGCCTCTTTGCTGGAAGGAGGGAGTGGCCGGATCCTATCATGGATGCCCAAAACCCGGGGTATCCCTTCAGCAGTCGATTCTATCGTCAGGCCTTGGGGGGAATCGGTACCGACAGCCTTCGTTTGAAGTATCCGGACCTCAACTTTCAGCCATAATTGTCCTGGCTTGAGGCCTCATGGGGACCTATTGACCTAGGTAACTGCCAAAATGTCGCGTACGACCCCTTTTATCGGCCCAAGACCGATTTGGCATTGTTCTTGAATGAAGAGGGGAAAACTTAAGCGAATCCTATGAAAAAGATCATCGGCATTGACCTCGGAACCACCAACTCGTGTGTATCCGTTATGGAAGGCAACGAATACGTTGTCATTCCCAACAGCGAAGGCCGCCGCACGACCCCTTCCATCGTTGCCTTTTTGGCGAACGGAGAAATTAAGGTCGGGGATCCTGCCAAGCGCCAGGCCATCACCAACCCCGAAAAAACCATTGCATCCATCAAGCGTTTTATGGGACGCAAACACTCGGAAGTCAGCGAGGAGTTAAAATATGTCGCTTACACCGTGACCAAAGGGGACAACGACACCCCTCGCGTCAAAATTGACGACAAACTTTATACCCCTCAAGAGATTTCGGCCATGACCCTTCAAAAGATGAAGAAAACGGCTGAGGATTACTTGGGTTACGAAGTAAACGAAGCGGTCATCACCGTTCCCGCCTACTTCAACGATGCACAGCGTCAAGCCACCAAAGAAGCCGGAGAAATCGCCGGCCTCAAGGTCGCCCGTATTGTCAACGAACCAACCGCAGCCGCTTTGGCCTACGGTCTTGACAAAAAAACCTCCGACCTCAAGGTCGCTGTCTTTGACTTGGGCGGTGGAACCTTTGATGTTTCCATTTTGGAATTGGGTGACGGCGTATTTGAAGTCAAATCCACCAACGGTGATACCCACCTGGGTGGCGATGACTTTGACCAAGTGATCATTCAATGGTTAGCCTCTGAATTCAAGTCCGATGAAGGCATGGACCTCACAAGGGATCCCATGGCCTTGCAACGCCTCAAGGAAGCCGCCGAAAAAGCCAAAATTGAACTTTCTTCTTCGTCGGAGTCCGAGATCAATCTCCCGTATATCACCGTGGTGGACAATGTTCCCAAGCACTTGGTTCGCAAACTCACCCGTGCTAAATTCGAACAATTGGCCGATTCCTTGATTCAACGAACCCTGGAACCCTGCAAACTAGCCATCAAAGATTCGGGGTATTCGACCTCGGACATTGACGAAGTGATTTTGGTAGGCGGTTCAACCCGTATCCCCAAAATTCAGGAAGTGGTCGAGTCCTTTTTTGGAAAGAAGCCTTCCAAAGGTGTAAATCCGGACGAAGTGGTCGCCGTTGGCGCAGCCATTCAAGGCGGTGTTTTGACGGGGGATGTGGAGGGCGTTCTCTTGCTCGATGTCACCCCGCTTTCGCTGGGTATCGAAACAATGGGAAATGTTATGACCCGACTCATCGAGTCCAATACCACCATTCCCTCCAAAAAAAGCCAGGTCTTTTCAACCGCCGCTGATTCACAGCCTTCGGTCGAAATCCATGTGTTACAGGGCGAGCGCCCCATGGCGGCCGACAACAAAACCATTGGCCGTTTTCACTTGGATGGGATTCCCCCCGCCCCTCGCGGTGTTCCACAGATCGAAGTCACCTTTGACATTGATGCTAACGGAATCCTCAATGTTTCGGCCAAAGACAAAGCATCCGGCAAAGAACAAAAAATCCGTATCGAAGCATCGTCCGGCCTTAGCAAAGAAGAAATCGAACGCATGAAGCAAGAGGCTGCTGCCAACGCCAGTTCAGACGAACAACGCAAGCAGGAAGCCGAAACCATTAACGCCGCCGATTCGCTGATTTTCTCCACCCAGAAACAGCTCAAGGATTACGGCGACAAGATTCCTGCCGAAAAACGCAGCGCCATCGAATCAGCCCTCCAAACCTTGCAAACCGCGCACGCTTCCAAGGATTTGGCCGCCATTACCACCGCAACCGCTGAGCTCAACAAACAATGGGAAGCGGCCTCGGCCGATATGTACCAGGCCAGCCAACAAGGTCAGGGCGAAACCCAGACCGACGGCAGCACCGGATCCAACAACAGCGCCGGCTCCGCCGAGGATGTCACCGACGTCGATTACGAAGAGGTTAAATAAAACGGATGCCGGCATCCTATATCCAGCGAATCCTAGCCATCATTGCCCTTGCGATGATGGCAGGGTGTCGCTCTGAATGGATGGGCGATTTGCGCCCGAATCTTTCCCCGGAAACCTATGCCGTGGTGGATAACATTCAGCGTAGCGGCCCGGATCGCTTGCCCACCACCGTCCAACTGCATTGGTGGGGTTTGGACCCGGACGGGACCGTTGCGAAATTCGAAATGCGGGTCGGTCCCCAACCACTGGGAAATCTTCCCTGGACCACAACCTTGGCCAATGACACGCTGGTTCGTCTCAATCTGCCGCCTGGTCCAGACTCCTCAGACTTTGTTCTGGAAATTCGTGCGACCGACAACCAAGGCGCGATCGATACCACACCGGCCCGCTTGATTTTACCGCTGCGTAACACAGCCCCAACCCTCGCTTTTGTTTACAACCCGGACGGAGGCAGTGCCTTGGCGGGAGCTTTTCCGCTTTTGACTTTTCCGGTCTTGGGTTACCGCTGGCAGGGAAGGGACGCCGATGGTGATTCTTCCATTTTGTATTACGAAATCTGCCTCAACGATACCCTGAACGGGGATACCGTGCGCATACCGGCCCGATACAACGAATGCATTCTGGACTGGGCACCCAATTCGGGACTTTGCCAAGTCCTGGCAGGACCTTCCGATTGGCCACTCACCAAACGCCTGGCCGGGTTGATTTTGGGAGACACCAACCGCCTTTATGTGCGGGCCGTTGATCAATCGTTGGCTCCTTCTTCCTGGGTTGCCAGCCGACCCTCCATGGTTCGGCCCGCGGTGGCCACGGTGCTTTTGGTCAATGCCTACGGAAATGATCCGAACCCCGACCTCAACGTGGATACCCTATCCAACCGCTATCAGGGCTGGCTCAACAGTTTGGGCGTTAACAGCATCGCCGAGCTGCGCCTCTTCCAAAAATCCGGCAACCGCTACACCCAACTTTCGGTGAACGAAAGGGTTCAATCCAGGGTCTTTGGACGCTTTGGACGAATTCTCTGGATCGCCCCTGATTTTGAATTGGCCTTGCAATTTTCATCCAAAACATTGGGTTCTTTTTTTCAGAATGGGGGGCACCTTATCCTCGCGGCGAAAGCAGACGCTGGTACGCCAGCCTGGTCCACCGCTTATGAATCCTCTCCTATCGACTCGGTGACCGAAATTCCAGCCGGCTACAGTTTTCTTCTAACCGACACATCGCGCTTACTCCCCCTTTCGACGCAATGGAACGGACAACCCTGGACCTTGCCTGTTTTGACACACCAGGGCTTTTCGTCGGGCAATCGCCCCCTCAAACCCGGACCGTCCTCGACCTCCCTGTATCGAATCAATTTGTTGTTAAGAAACGATAACAACCCCGCCCCCCCCTTCCCCCTTTATACCGGACCTTCGCCCTGCATGGTGATCCGGCAGAATTCCTTGAACGGCAGCACCTACACTTTATCCTCCATTGAACTGCATCGCATGTTGCCTGCAGCGTCTCGGCTGAACCTGCTCCAAAATCTTCTGACAAGGGTATGGCAACTGCCCTAACCCGTCTCGCCGTCTGGGCAAGCGGTGCGGGAAGCAATGCCCAAAACCTAATCCAGGCCTTCAAGAACCACCCCCATGTTCGCGTTGTTTTGGTGGTAACCAACAACCCGGATGCTCCGGTAGTCGCCAAAGCCGCCGCCCTCAAAGTACCCGTTTTGCTGTTGGGTCCCCAAAGCTGGAAGGATGGGCATGAACTGCTGCAGCAATTGAAGGGCTATGCGGTGGATGCCCTTGTTTTGGCCGGTTTCCTACGCAAAATCCCCGATTATTTGTTGGAGGCTTATCCCGAACGAATTGTCAACCTGCATCCTTCGCTGCTCCCCGATTTTGGAGGAAAAGGCATGTATGGAATGCATGTTCACCGGGCCGTCCTGGATTCCGGCCAACGGCATTCGGGGATCACGATTCATTTGGTGGACCGCGAATACGATACCGGCCCTATTCTGGCCCAATACCGCTGCGATATCCTCGCAGGGGATACGCCCCAAAGCCTCGCTGATCGGATTCATGCCCTGGAGCATGCCCATTACCCCGACGTCGTAGCCTCTTGGGTCGAGGGTTGGACCGGGACCTAAGGGGGTTATCTTTGGGTTTAGACCCCAAAATCCTTGATTTATGACTTTTCTTCAACGTTTCGTCGCCACGGTTTTCTTGATGACTTTGTTGATGGGGGCCAACCAACGCAGGCTTTGGGCTCAATCCTGTCCAACAGGGACCACCCAGCTCATTGTCTCGGTCCGTACCGATAATTATCCGAGGGAAACCTCCTACAAGCTTCAGAACCAAACGGGGGCCGTGCTCATGCTCCGGGATACGGGGTATTATACCCAAACCAATACAACGTACCGTGATACCCTCTGCATACCCAACACCGCGTGCCTCCTCTTTACGATGATGGATTCGTACGGGGATGGCCTCTGTTGCTCCTACGGGAACGGACAATTCCAGCTTTTCTGGAACGGGACGCTGACCGCGAGCGGAGGCCAATTCACCCACAGCGATGTTCGCAGTGTCAATTGCGGTCCTACCCAAAGTTGCTCCACGGCGCTCGCCATCGATACGGGGAACTACAGCGCCCCGGTACGCAATTCCTGGTACACTTACCAAGCCCCGACCCGCGGTCGTTACCGAATCAGCACATGCCAGGCCAATGCGAGTTACAATACCAAAATCTGGGTTTACAATACCTGCAATGCCCCGGTTCTGTCCAACGATAATTTAGGAACCATCTTTTTTAACGACTCCTCAACTTCTTGCGGGAACAGGGCCGAAGTCACAGCCTTTTTGGACACCACCACGACGTACCGGATTCGCATTGGCGGGGACAGTTCATGCATCGGCCCCATCGCCTTCCGTCTCCAATACGATGGCCCTATCCCGGGCTGCATGGATTCTTTGGCTTGCAATTACGATCCAATGGCCACCGTTGCAGGACCTTGTTATTATTACCCGAACCCCTTGTGCCCCCCAGGTCCTGACCTGGAATTTGTGCAATCTGACTTTGAGAATTCCTTGCAACGATCCACCGTCACCGCCAATGTCGGCAATTGCTGGGTGGCCGAAAATTGTCTAACGGGTTATGGCAATCGCACCGTCATTCGCTTTACCACCGATATTCGAAATGTAGGCATCACAGACTATTACATCGGCAGTCCTTCAACCCACCCCGGGCAATTTAACACCGTCAATTGCCACGGGCATGCCCATTACGAAGGCTACGCCGAATATGTTTTGTACCCCACGGTGGGCAACCGCATTCCGGTAGGATTCAAGAATGGTTTTTGTGTTATGGACCTTGCCTGTCCCTCCGGCATCCCGGCCAAATACGGCTGCAGCAATATGGGAATCACCGCTGGCTGTGGGGACATCTATTCCAGAGGCCTGGATTGCCAATGGATCGACATTACCGATGTCCCTACCGGGGATTATATCCTGGCAGCCAAGGTGAATTGGGATCAATCCCCCGACGCCCTTGGTCGCATCGAGATGAATTACATGAACAATTGGGTTCAGGTCTGCCTCCGAATCTATACCGATAGCAACGGACTCAAACAATACAGCAAATACCCCAACTGCAACCCTTACGTTGATTGCCAAGGCGTTACCTACGGCAATGCGGTCCGGGATTGCAGGGGAATCTGCGCCGGAACGGCCGTTCGCGGGGATATGAATCAAGACTCGATTCGCAACAGCGTGGATGTTCCTTTTTATCTGACCGGCTTGGTTCAACAGCTCCTTCCTTACAGTGAATGCGCTGACCTCAGCGGCGACAGCACCCTCAATGTGTGGGATGCGGCCTTGCTTGGAAATTGCCTGATGAACAATAACACAGGGCAGGCCTGCAGTTTCCCTCGTGGTCTTCAATCGGTCCAAACCCATACCACCAAAATCTTGGCGGTCGATACCGTGCAACGCTTCGTGGACATTGCCATCCGAAATCCCCAACATCGTTTAACGGCTTTGGATTTCGAAATCCATGGCATCCGCCCCTTGCAGGTTACCTCCTTGTCGGCTCCGGGTTCCCCGATCTGGCAATTTACCTTCGCCAACAACAGCCCACGTATCGTGGCCATGGCCCAGAACCTAACCCAAAGCCTGGTAAGGGATTCCTTGTTCCAACCCATGCTTCGAATATTTTACAGTCGAACCAACGACACGGCCATCTATCTGCGCCGCACCCATGCCGGTGTCAACGAGTATTTCGAAAACCTTGTGACGTTGACCGATAGCACCCGTTGGAGGGTTGCTTTGGATCGCAGTTCGGTTGAAAACCTCAACCAAAGGCCGGCGCTGCGCTTGTATCCCAATCCAACCAAGGGCTCCCTCACCCTGGAATTTCCAGCATCCGATCAATCCGCCCATTACCGCGTTCTTGGCTCCAACGGCAAGGTTTACCTTCAATCGGAATTGAGCCAGCCCCATCAAGGCCGCCAAGATTTGGATTTCACCGAAACCCTGCCGCCAGGCCTCTATCTTTTGGAATACCGTGGGCCCCTGGGGCGCAACCTGATTCGATTTGTCAAGCACTAAAACACCAAGCATGGCCACCCCTCCCATCGCCCTTTCCAAAGCCGAAACCGCCTGGCTGGATTTCGAAAAACCTATTCAGGAACTCGAGGAAGAACTATCCAAACTTCGTCAAATTCAGGACAAAGGCAAAAGCGATGTGAGCGGTCCCATCCGAGCCATGGAGACTCAAATTCAAAAAACCAAGAAACAACTCTACAGTCAATTGACGGGTTGGCAAAAAGTTCAGTTATCCCGTCATCTCGACCGACCCTATACCCTCTTTTATGTAGAGCACATGACCACCGATTTCGTGGAATTGCATGGTGATCGGTGTTACGGGGACGACAAGGCCATTGTCGGGGGTTTTGCAAATTTGGAAGGCCAATCGGTCATGTTCATCGGTCACCAAAAAGGCATCAACACCAAAATGCGGCAGTACCGAAACTTTGGGATGGCCAACCCGGAGGGGTATCGTAAAGCCTTGAGGTTGATGAAATTGGCGGAAAAATTCAACAAGCCCATTGTTACCCTGGTGGATACACCGGGCGCCTTTCCGGGCATTGAAGCCGAAGAGCGAGGCCAGGCCGAAGCCATTGCCAAAAACATCCGAGAAATGTTCCAGCTCAAAGTCCCTGTCATTGTAGTGATTGTTGGAGAAGGCGCATCGGGTGGTGCGATTGGCATAGGTGTTGGCGACCGGGTTTTGATGTTGGAGAATACCTGGTACTCGGTCATTTCACCTGAATCGTGCAGCAGCATTCTTTGGCGAAGCTGGGACCACAAAGAGAAAGCAGCCGAGGCCCTGCAACTAACCGCCGATGCCATGCTAAAACACGGCCTCATCGACGAAATTGTTCCTGAACCGCTGGGTGGTGCGCACCGCGATCGGGAAGGCATGGCCAAAACACTGCGCGCGACCCTCCTTCGACATCTTCAGGAACTCCAAGCCTTGGACCCCTCCACCCGGATCGAAAAACGTATTGAGCGTTTTGCGTCCATGGGCGTCTACGGTCACGCGTCCTAAGTTCCCTGCCTCTTTTAGGTCGTGACCCTTATCGATCGTTCTGCTTCCGAATCATCGAAGCTCCGGATCCAGGAATTGGTCCGCCAGCTCAACGAACACAACCGCGCATACTATATCCAGGATCAGCCACTGATTAGCGACCAGGAATTTGATGCCCTGCTTCGCGAATTGGAAGAACTGGAGTCCCGATTTCCGGAATGGGCCGAACCAGATTCCCCAACCCGTCGAGTTGGTGGTGGGGTTTTGGATGGTTTTGAACAGCGCAAGCACCGAAGGCCCATGCTTTCGTTGGGCAATACCTACAGCGAAACCGAAATTTTGGCCTTTCATGAACGCTGTATCAAAGGCCTGGGGTACGAACCCCTTTATGCCGTTGAACTCAAAATTGACGGTGTCGCCATTTCCCTGCATTACCAAGACCGGATCTTGCAATACGCGGTGACCCGCGGTGACGGCGTTCAAGGGGATGATGTCACGGCCAATGTTCGGACCATCGAAGCCCTGCCTCTACGACTGGGTCCAGATGCGCCGACCGAACCCTTGGAAATACGAGGAGAGGTTTACCTACCCCGGGCCTACCTGACCCGAATTAACCAAGAAAGGGCCTTGTCAGGCGAAGAACCTTATGCCAATCCCCGGAACCTAGCCTCCGGAACCCTCAAATTATTGGATACTTCAGTAGTCCGGCACCGTCGTTTATCCGCTTGGTGTTATCAATTGGACGGAGAAGGCCCCTTGTTACAAAAAAACCAAACCCATCACCAACGCATGGGGTTGTTACAGGCTTGGGGATTTCCGGTCTGCGAGCACCGAGCCGGTCCCTTGCCCTTTGAAGGCGTACTGGATTTTGTAAATCAATGGCAATCAAAGCGTCAAGAACTTCCGTTTGACATCGACGGGGTGGTCCTCAAAGTGGATGACTTTGGCCAACGCGAAGAATTGGGATACACCGCCAAATCACCGCGCTGGGCCATCGCTTACAAGTACCCTGCCCAAAGCGTTCGGACCCGTCTGCTGGATGTCCTTTTTCAGGTGGGCCGAACAGGGGCCGTAACCCCGGTGGCCTGCCTTGATCCGGTTGAAGTGGCCGGCACCGTGGTCAAAAGAGCCTCCTTGTACAACGAGGCCGAAATACGCCGCTTGGATCTCCACCTTGGCGACACGGTGAGCCTAGAAAAAGGCGGGGATATTATCCCCAAAATCACCGATGTTCATCCCGAACTGCGTCCAGCAGGTAGCCTATCCGTTCAATTTCCCCGGTTTTGCCCCGATTGCGAAACTCCCTTGGTTTGCATCGAAGCCCTGCATTATTGCCCCAATCACCGGCTCTGCCCTCCCCAGGTCCTGGGCCGACTGGAACACTTTGTTGCCCGAAAGGCGATGAACCTGGAACACCTGGGGACCGAGACCCTGTTTCAGTTGTTACAACAAAAAATGATTTCTGATCCAGCCGATCTCTACGAGTTAGATGCCGTCCGACTTGCATCGTTGGAACGAACCGGCGACAAAAGCATTCAACGCCTCCTCGAAGCCATCCAAGCCTCCAAGGCGGTCCCCTTCGAAAGGGTTTTGTTTGCACTGGGTTTGAGAGGAATTGGAGAAGTCGCTTCCAAAACACTGGCCCGGCACTTTGGCTCCATGGAAAAACTTTCGATGGCGGACAAAGAAGCACTGATCGAAGTTCATGAAATTGGCGAAAAATCGGCCGATCAAATCCTGGCATGGTTTGCCGACCCCCTGAACCAAAGGATGTGGCAGCGATTGCAGGCCATGGGGCTCTGCATGTCCATCCCTCAGACAAATTCTTCTCAGGGGAACGACGACCCGAACGCGCCCCGCCCCCTTGCTGGATGCACCCTGGTCGTCAGCGGAAAGTTCGCTAATATGGAACGAGAAGCCCTCAAAGTCCTCCTAGAAGAAGCCGGAGGCACCGTGGTTTCTTCGGTGGGTCCTCGACTCACCTACCTCGTTGCTGGCAGCGATGCAGGCCCTTCCAAGCTCGAAAAGGCCCAAAAATTAGGGATTCAAGTGGTAAACGAAGCCTTCATCCTCGAATTGCTGGGCAAGTCCCCCCTTCCTTTGTAATTTGCGACCATGGTATGGGACGCCGAGCAATGGCCGTTTAGGCCCCCAATGTTCATTCGCAAGTGGTTGTTTGAACAAAAACTCAAACAATTCACCCCGGCGATTCCCTTGGCTCCTCCATCAAACCGACTAGGGCCCCAAGGAGCTTGGCTGGTTATTTTCGATGGAAAGGATCCTTGGCAGGCGGAATTGGCCAAATACATTGCCCAGTACCGCCGACCCGATTACTTCTGTCAAACCTTGGGATTGGTACGCCACAACCAGGCCGACCTCAACAGCTTCCACCCCCAGGAACTCACCCATGCCTTGCTTCCTCCGGATCGTATTTTATCGTTGGCCCGTTCACGGCCTTTTGACCTCTGCATCAATTTGAGTTCAGTAAGCAACCCTCCCTTGGAATACTTGGTTTTGGTCGCCAACGCCCCCACCAAAATTGGGGTGAATCGTCAAAGCAGTTCCCCACGCTACAACCTGGAATTGGGGCTCAAATTAGCAGGCGCAAAACCCAGTCTACGTTCGCTGCTTCAACACCTGGCCGGATTGGGCCTGCATACCATACAGCACACCAAATTGCAGAGCATACATCCCCTCCCGACCCCTTAATTCCGGCCCCAACTCATCATGAACCCATCCTTGAACGAACAATTCTTGCCGCGTGGTACCGGGATTGCCCTGGTGACCCCTTTTGATTCCAAAGGTCGTCCCGACCGAAAAGGCCTCCGACGAATCATCGACCATGTGGTCCAAGGCGGTGTCGAATTCATCGTGGCTTTGGGAACGACGGCCGAGACCCCAACCCTTAGCAAGGAAGATCGGATGGAAGTCTTGGAATTGGTCAAAGAGGGTTTGGACGGACGCCTTCCTTTGTGGTGCGGCATGGGAGGGAATGACACCCGAGAATTGTTGGAACAACTCAGCTCTTTTGACCTGAAGGGCGTGGACGCCCTCCTTTCTGTAACACCGTATTACAACCGTCCATCCCAGGAGGGGCTGTACGCCCATTACCGGGAATTGGCTTTGGCCACCGACCATCCCATCGTCTTGTACAATGTTCCGGCCCGTACGGGGTGTTCCCTTTTGGCCGAAACCACGCTGCGCCTAGCCGATGAATTCAAAAACATCGTTGCGACCAAAGAAGCCTCCGGCGATTGGATGCAAATCATGGAAATCATGCGCTGCAAACCATCTGATTTCAAGGTTTATTCAGGCGATGACGCGATTTCCTTGCCCTTGTTATCCCTGGGATTGGATGGAGTGGTCTCGGTGGTTGGCAATGCCTGGCCCCAAACCTTTGGGCAAATGGTGCGCCACGCCCTGGCCGGGGAACCAACCGAAGCCAGACAGCTCCATTACCAAATGCTCCCTTTGATGACCGCTGTTTTTCGGGAAGGCAGCCCGGCAGGCATCAAATTTATTCTTCAAAGCATGGGCCTTTGCGAAGACCATCTTCGCCTGCCCTTGGTCGGCATCTCGACCCGCCTACAGAACGAACTCATGGATCTTCGGAGTCGGTTTGGCAAGGAATCTTGAACATTCGTCCCGCCTACCCAACGATTTAACCTAATCGTTCGCCAAGGTCCAAACCATGACGAACCGCTGTTTCGTGGGCCAAAGCATAACCGGCATCGCTGTGACGAATCACCCCCATGCCTGGATCGTTGTGCAAAACCCTGCGAAGACGTTCGTCGGCCGCGCTTGTTCCATCCGCCACAATGACCATCCCTGAATGGATGGAATAACCCATGCCAACCCCACCGCCGTGGTGAAGGCTCACCCAAGATGCTCCGCCTGCGGTATTGACCAAAGCATTCAAAACAGGCCAATCGGCCACGGCATCGGAACCGTCCAACATCCCTTCGGTTTCCCGGTTGGGGGATGCCACCGAACCGGTATCCAAATGGTCTCGACCGATCACAAGAGGGGCCGAAACCTGTCCGCTCCGAACCAATTCATTGAAGGCAAGGGCCGCCTTTTGGCGCTCCCCTTGGCCCAGCCAACATATACGAGCGGGTAAACCTTGGAAAGCAATCCGCTCTTTGGCCATGGTCAACCAGCGGCAAAGTCCTGCATTCTCCGGAAACATATCCAACAGCAATTGGTCGGTAACTTCAATATCCTTGGGATCCCCCGAAAGCGCGACCCAACGAAACGGTCCTTTGCCTTCGCAAAAAAGCGGACGGATATACGCCGGCACAAAGCCCGGAAAATCAAAAGCCTCCTTGAAACCTGCTTCCAAAGCTCGACCACGGAGATTGTTGCCATAATCAAAGGTGATGGATCCTTGGCGTTGAAAATCAACCATTAACTCCACATGCCGACGCATGGCATCGTAGGCACGCTTAAGGTATTGTTGGGGATCCGAGTGACGAAGCTCGGCCGCCTCATCGGAACCCATGCCCTGCGGCAGGTAGCCCACCATCGGGTCATGAGCCGACGTCTGGTCCGTCAGAACATCCGGCACGATGCCCCGTTCCTTCAACCGCTCCAACATATCAACGGCCGTAGCGATGACCCCTATACTCAGAGCCTCTCCACGACGGCAGGCCTCCAAGGCCGCATCGATTCCCTCATCCAAATTTTCGTATACCTTATCCAAATAACGAGTTTCGACACGTTTGGCCGCCCGCCAAGACTCCACTTCCGCCGCCAGGCAAACCCCTTCGGCCATCGTGATCGCCAAAGGCTGAGCCCCACCCATGCCGCCCAATCCCGCCGTAACACATAATTTTCCGCGAAGAGATCCCCCAAAATGCTGACGACCCACCGCGTGGAAAGTCTCGTAGGTCCCCTGCACAATGCCTTGAGAACCAATATAAATCCAAGAACCGGCCGTCATCTGCCCGTACATCATCAGCCCCTTCCGTTCCAATTCATCAAAATGTTCCCAGTTGGCCCAATTCGGCACCAACATGGAATTCGAAATCAAAACCCGGGGTGCGTCCACATGGGTTGGAAGAATCGCCACCGGCTTTCCGCTTTGGATAAGCAAGGTTTCGTTATCGTTCAAATCCATCAGCGCCCTTTGAATTTGATCAAAGGCCTCACGGTTGCGGGCCGCTTTGCCCCGTCCTCCGTAAACAATCAAATCATCGGGTCGCTCCGCCACATCGGGATCCAAATTGTTTAACAACATTCGCAAGGCGGCCTCTTGGATCCACCCTTTGCAACGAAGGGTGTTCCCAACAGGCGCACTATCACCGGGCGCAAAGAGCACAGGAGTGGTATTGGATTTTACGTTCATGATTGAATTTTTTTTACCACTCCAAAAGAGTGCATGTTCGGGGGGGCAGGGTGATTTCTGAATCCAGCAAACGAAGAAAGCCGCTGGGTTGCTCGCGGACTTCCACGCCCAACGGCCAATGCTTGGCATAGCGTTCTCTGGTTACCCGCTTGGGAGTCGCGGAACCGTTCACCAAAACCAGCAAATGACGGCTACCCGTCGATGCAGAACCATCGGACACCGTCCGCGTATAGACATAGACCTCATCCTCCGGGATATAATGTTCAAATTGACCCTTGGCAACGGCCTCGCTGCCTTTGCGCCATTGGCCCAATTGTTTGATTTCCGCCAAAAAAGCGGCGGTTGCCGTATCAAGACCCCGATTTTCAAAAACCGATGCGCGATCCCCCGACCATCCCCCCGGCATGTCTTGCCGAACATTGCTTCCTCCCAGGCTGGCAAAATTCCCAAACAAAAGCTCCGACCCGTAGTACAATTGGGGCACACCCCGAAGCGTGTACAACATCTTGTACGCCATGAGGGCCGTGGATGGATCCTCCCTGAATTCCGACCAAGCCCTGGAAACATCGTGGTTATCCAAGAAAACAAGATTGCGGGCCGCCTCCTTGTAAAGAAAATCTTGGGCCAAGGTGGTGTAGATTTTGCGGAGACCACGATCCCAATCCATTTTTTCGTTGAGGCCTTCGACCAAAGCGATACGGACCGGAAAATCAGTGACCGAGGGCAAACCTGGGCCCGCCAACCTAACCGAATCGGACTCGCGAAAGAGCGGACAGTCTTCGGTCCAATACGCCGATTCAGGCACGCTATGCACCCACACCTCGCCCACCATGCCCAGTCGAGGGTATTCTCGTTGCATGGCCGCGGTCCAACGACGCATAAAGCGAGTATCCGGATACGCATAGGTATCGATTCGATACCCGGCCAAACCCGCATATTCAATCCACCAAAGGTTGTTTTGAACCATGTACCGTTGCAGGTCCTCGTTGGTTTGGTCCAAATCAGGCATGGGGTGATCAAACCAACCTCGACGCATCAGGGCTCTATCTTGATCCTGGGCATAAGGATCCATCTGGGTAATGGCTCGGTAATTGGAACGGGTAAAGGAGGGCCAACGATGCACCCAACCGCTGTCCACCGGCTGAGCCAACAAAGGATGCGTGCCTCCCCAATGATTGTGAACGATATCCATGATGACCTTGAGGCCCCGCTGGGCGCATTTGGTAACCAATTCTTTGTACAAAACATTGGTACCCAAACGGGGATCCACCCGGTAGAGATCCGTCGCAGCATAACCGTGATACGACTCCTTGGGCAAATCGTTTTCGAGCACCGGATTCAGCCACAAGGCGGTGACACCCAGACTCTGGATATAATCTAGGTTTTGGATCAACCCTTTCAAATCCCCCCCGTGCCGGGCCTGATCAACGCCCCGGTCCACCTGCTGCTCCCGCATTCCGGCAACACGATCGTTGCTGGTATCCCCGTTCGCAAAACGATCCGGCATCACCAAATAAACCAAATCCGCAGCGCTCCAACCAGCCCCTTTCAAGGAAGGCTCGATGGCCTTGGGGTCTGATTTTCGCCCAAAGGGGTAACGCAAAGCCGTTATCCACTGATTTGACCCTGGCTTAAGCCGCTGAAATTCAACGGTCTGTGGCTCAAAATCTCCCTGCATCACCAAATCCAACCAGAGGTATTCGCGTTTGCCGGGGCCCGCGGGTCGTACCGACTGCAGTTGCAGACCTTGCGTTTGGGGTGCAATTCGCCAAGCCCCGGCCTCTTCCAAATCGGTATAAACCAATAGCTGCAGGGTTGAATCCTCCATTCCCACCCACCAGCAAGGGGGGTCCACTCGCACAATGTTACCGTAACAACGGGCCATTGGGGTTTCCTCTGCTTGCGAATCCTCCGCGGCCTTTGCCTTCCCCTTGTTCGCCTTCCCCTTGTTCGCCTTCCCCGCATTCGCATTGGCAGAAAAGCCCAACATGGATAGCCAGCAAATCATGATTGCCCAGCCAAGGCGGCTACGAATCCATCCGTTCTGTGCTGGAATACGATTTGATTTCATCCTTTTACTTTCAATCTTCAAAAACCAACAGATGAAAATTTTTCTTGCCCTTCTGAACCAAAACCAAGCGACCGGCAAACAAATCCTCGGTAGAAGCCCTGGCCAAGACATCGCTGCACTTTTCGCGGTTGAGGCTAAGGCCCCCGCCCTCGATCATTTTTCGAGCCTCCGAACGAGAACCAAAAATCCCGGAATGGTCACTCAGCAAGGGAACCCATTCGCAACCTTCCACAAGTAGGGACTTTGAAACCTGGTGAACGGGAACGCCCTCCAGCGCCTGCATGAGAACTTCATGGTCCAGACTCATCATTTGATCCCTGGAAACCTTGCCAAACAACAAATCTGAAGCCGCCCTGGCCTGGGCAAGGGCTTGCTCACCGTGCACCCGGCGGGTTACATCATCGGCTAGCAAGCGCTGTGCATGTCGCTGGTGGGGAGCTTGGTCGTGGATCGAAACCGCTTCAGCGATTTCCTGCATCGATAACAACGTATAGACGGGCAAGTAACGACGGGCCTCGTCATCGCTGACGTTGAGCCAAAATTGATAAAAGCGGTAAGGGCTGGTTTTTTGAGGATCCAGCCAGATATTGCCCCCTTCGGATTTCCCAAATTTGGACCCGTCTGATTTTTTGGTCAGAGGGGCGGTCAGGGCCCAGGCCTCGCTTCCATCCATGCGCCGAATTAATTCGGTTCCCGTTGTGATATTGCCCCACTGATCGGAGCCACCCACCTGCACCTTGCAACCGTAATGCCGGTGCAGATGAACAAAATCATAGCCCTGAATTAACTGGTAGCAAAACTCCATGAAAGACATGCCATTTTCCAAACGCAATTTGACCGAATCCTTGGCCAACATATAATTAATCGGGATATGTCGTCCCACATCAGCGATAAAGTCCAAAAAACTCCAAGGCCCGAACCACTCTTCGTTGTTTACGAGTCGTGCGCCCGCTGGTGATGCCGGATCAAAATCCAAGAACCGCTTCAACTGCGCCTGCTGACAGGCCAGGTGATGCTCCATTTGTTCACGGCTCAGCACATTCCGCTCGGCGCTGCGCCCCGTTGGATCACCAACCCGACCGGTGGCCCCTCCCACCAGCGCGATGGGACGATGCCCGGCCCTTTGAAAGTGCACCAGCAACATAATAGGTACCAGGTTGCCAATATGCAAAGAATCGGCGGTCGGGTCAAAACCCGCGTACACAGCGACCTTTTCGCGCTCCAACAGGGCATCCAGCCCCGGAACAAAATCCTGCACCAGCCCTCGCTCCTGCAGGGACAAGAATAGCCCTTGGTTCATACGGTGTCAAAAATAGTCAAGTAACTTTGAGGGCTTCACGGTTCAACATAAAACCCTTGAATTCCTCCATGAAAATTCACAATTTTAGCGCCGGGCCCGCCATTCTTCCCCGCACGGTCCTTGAACAAGCCTCTGCCGCCCTGTTGGATTTTAACGGGACAGGCCTTTCACTCATCGAGGTCTCCCATCGGGACAAAGATTTCGAAGGGGTGATGCACGAAGCAAGAGCGGCCGTCAAAAGGCTGCTGGGGTTGGGGGATGACTTTGAGGTTCTCTATTTGCAAGGTGGCGCCTCCCTCCAATTCGCCATGGTCCCCATGAATCTCCTGAGGCCAGATGGGAAGGCCGCTTATGTCAATACAGGGACATGGGCCACCAAAGCCATTGAGGATGCCCAAAAACTGGGGGAAGTCCAGGTTATTGCCAGCTCCGAAGACAAGAATTTTACCTACTTACCGACGGGCTATACCATCCCCAAGGATGTTGACTACCTGCACATCACCTCCAATAATACCATTTACGGGACCCAAATGCAGTCCTTCCCGGATAGCCCGGTACCGGTGGTTTGCGATATGTCCTCGGACATCTTTAGCCGTCCTGTTCCAGCCTCTTCCATGGGATTGATCTACGCAGGCGCCCAAAAAAACATGGGGCCGGCCGGTACCACCTTGGTCGTGATTCGCAAAGACTTGGTTGGACACAGCGGTCGCAGGCTCAATGCCATGCTGGACTACGGGGTTCATATCAAAGGCCAAAGCATGTACAACACCCCCCCGGTCTTTGCGGTCTATGTCAGCATGCTTACCCTGCAATGGATCGAAGCTCAGGGCGGATTAACCGCCATGGAAAAACACAACCGCGCCAAAGCAGGCTTATTGTATGCCGAAATTGAGAGAAACACCCTGTTCAGGCCCACCGTTACCGATGGTACAGGTTCCCTCATGAATGTCACTTTTGTCCTCCACGATTCAAAGCACGAAGTGGTATTCGAAGGTTTACTCCGGGAGGCTGGGATTTCGGGCCTCAAAGGCCATCGTTCGGTAGGTGGGTACCGAGCCAGTATATACAACGCCATGCCTATCGAAAGTGTTCAGGTCCTGGTTGATGTGATGCAAACACTCGAAAACCAACACGCGTCCTAATCCCTAAACCCGAACCTTACCCCTTCAGAAACATGAAAATATTGGCCAACGACGGAATCGACGAAGCCGGCAAAAAAATCTTGGAAGAAGCCGGGCACACGGTGGATACCAACAAAATCCCCCAGCAGGAATTGGCCGCACGCCTTCCCTCTTACGATGGTTTGATCGTCCGTTCCGCTACCAAGGTTCGATCCGAACTGCTGGACGCTTGTCCAAATCTTCGATTCGTGGCCAGGGCCGGTGTTGGAATGGATAATATCGATATAGAACACGCCCGCTCTCGCGGTGTGGTCGTACTGAACACCCCCGCTGCTTCTTCGATTGCAGTCGCTGAATTGGTCTTTGCTCACATGTTGAGTCTATGCCGATTCCTGCATCATGCGCACCGAGAAATGCCAACCCGGGGAGAAAAGGAATTCAATCAACTCAAATCATCGTATGCTGGAGGTACCGAACTCTTTGGCAAAACCCTGGGGTTGGTTGGTTTTGGTCGAATTGGCCAAGAGGTGGCCCGCATTGCCCATGGTTTTCGAATGAAAATTCTGGTTCACGATGTTCTTTTCCAAAAAGAACCTGCCTTGAGCCAAGAGATACAATCCAAACACGGCGTAGAAATCAGCACCCTGGAAGACATGCTCCCTCGATGCCACTACCTCAGCCTCCATGTCCCAGGCCTGAAACATGCACTGATAGGTGCCTCGGAGTTGGCCGCCATGCCGGCAGGTGCCTGCGTTATAAACGCTTCCCGAGGTGGACTGATTGATGAAAAAGCACTCTTGGATTCCCTCAACAAAGGCCATATCCGCTATGCTGGCCTGGATGTATTTGAGAATGAACCCGAGGTACGTCCTGGTATATTGGGGCATCCCTCCATCAGTTCAACACCCCATACCGGTGCTTCAACCTTGGAAGCCCAAGAGAGAATCGGCCTCGAAATGGCCCAACGCATTTTGGAACATTTTCCCGTGGGCTAAAGGATGCCCGCTTTTTTTCCTTTTGAGGCTCGGTTTCCAATCAATTTTGGAGATGCCTGTGAAACCCTCATTCAAAGGGTCCAGTTACCTCTGAACCCCCACAAAGGGTCGGATCCATTGGCGGCCGAAGCGGCAACCCAAGAAGCCGTGCAAGCATTTCAACAAATGTTATCAGCAGGGATCTGGGGCCAAAAACCGGAACAACCCCTTTTGGTGGGGTATCAATGCCAATTCAGGGGACATACCCAGCGTGGTTTAATTGGGCTCTGCGATGCGACCGAAGTCGGTACAACCATCCTACCCCATGAAAACATACGTCAAGACCGCGCTCTCGATATTCAACGATGGCAAAACATGCTGCATTGCCAGTGGACACCGGTGTACTTATCGTACCGATTCAACGCCGACCTGAATCATGCGCTGACTAATATTTGGTCGCAAACCAATTACCATCACTATGTTATGAAGGACGGGGCGCGCATCGATCTCTGGCCTATCCAAAGCCCTGCAGTGGTTGAAAACCTTCTTGGATGCGTCCAAAAATTGCCGTTGCTTTACATCGCCGATGGCCATCATCGAGCAGGAGCCTGCCAAAAATTAGAAATCCAAGATGGGATTCGACCGATGTTATCGGTTTTGGTATCGGACCGTGATTTGAGAGTTTATCCTTTTTATCGGCGTATTCTCAACGATCAAAGTCCGCTGCCTTTTTGGGATATCCTAGACCAACTCAAATCTCTTTTTCGGCTAAAACCCTGTTCCCTGGAACAAATGTTTTATCAATACCTCCCCGCAGGTCATTTTTTATTGGTCCATCGAGAGGCCTGTTGGATCCTACAACCCTTGAACCCAGTGGACCCGCAGATTCCTGACGTACAATGGTTACAGGAACAAGTTCTTGGACCCATCTGCGGAATCGGAGATCCAGGTTCCGATCCTCGTTTGGATTTTGGAAGCATGAACATTCCCTTGGATGCCTTTCGAAGCATCTTATACCAAGCGCAAACTGAATTCATCTTGGTACCACGTGCGCCATCCCCCGAAGAAGTGTTCCGCACAGCGGACCGAGGCGAAATTATGCCCCCCAAATCCACCTCCTTCGAGCCCAAAATTCCTTCCGGTTTGGTGGCTTTCCTGCCAAACAACTAATTCTTATCCACCTCTGCTTTTTGGCCACCCTCTCCTAGGAGGGGCCGATGGTATCATCCTTGGAGAAGCAGACGGTATAAAACAAAAAACCCCGACCTGTTAGGGCCGGGGCTTTTGAACCAGTCTGGCAACGACTTACTCTCCCACATTTTACTGCAGTACCATCAGCGCAGTAGGGCTTAACGACTCTGTTCGGGATGGGAAGAGGTGTGCACCTACGCTATAATCACCATTGGTTAGTTGTCCGCACTATCACCGAAGCAATAGGCGTATAACCCTGACATATGAAAAAAAGAAAACAAGAACAACGATAGAATCCTCACACAATCCATTCTAAAAGTATCGAGCAATTAGTACTGCTTGGCTAAAATCCTCTCAGACCTTACACCTACAGCCTATCAACCCCGTCGTCTACAGGGACTCTCATGGAAGACTCATCTTGAGGCGAGTTTCGCACTTAGATGCTTTCAGCGCTTATCTCTTCCAAGCGTAGCTACCCTGCGCTGCAGCTGACACCACAACAGGTACACCAGAGGCTTGTCCATCACGGTCCTCTCGTACTAATGACAGATCCTCTCAATCTTCCTACGCCCACAACAGATAGGGACCGAACTGTCTCGCGACGTTCTGAACCCAGCTCGCGTGCCACTTTAATCGGCGAACAGCCGAACCCTTGGGACCTTCTCCAGCCCCAGGATGTGACGAGCCGACATCGAGGTGCCAAACCTCCCCGTCGATATGAGCTCTTGGGGGAGATCAGCCTGTTATCCCCGGAGTACCTTTTATCCTTTGAGCGATGGCCCTTCCAT
>JAIXRA010000052.1 GCA_027485465.1 Bacteroidota bacterium
CAGGCCGGAAAGGCCGCCGCCGCCGCCTCCACCGCCATCGCCATATCGGATGCATCCGAATCCGGAAAACGCCCCATAACCTGCCCAGTCGAGGGGTTGACATTCTCCAACCAAGCTCCCTTGGCGGCAGGCTGCATGGAGCCATTCACATAATTCAGGATGTCCTCCCCCTCGGTCCACAAGCGCTGTTTCATCATCTTAACTCTATATAATTGAACTATTTAAAAAGACCAAAAGTGATACTAAAAGCTACGGCACAATTGGCGATGCACTGTTTTCCATTATCTACTGTCTTTGTTAGTTGGTATAAATCTATGCATATTATATTCTTTCCCTAGGCCTTTTTGGTCGTTACCCTATAGCCAGTGCTATCTGTTGTCACTACAGCTGTAGGGTCAATTTTAAATGTCCGCCAAGTCCTTGTTGAATTATTTTCATAAGGGTAGAAAGGCGAATGTCAGAAGAGTTGTTTTCGATGCGAGAAATGTATGATTTGTTAGTCCCACATTTTTCAGCAAGTTCCTCCTGAGTCATTCCAAGTTTTTTCCTTGCTTCCTCAAGCAGAACGCCAAGTCGAAAGGATTCAAATTGCTGCTCCCATTGTTCACGTTTTGGCTGTCCCTTTTTGCCATACTTCTTGTCAAGTATTTGGTCTAAGGTTGTGATTTTACTATTTGTTTTCATTTTGATATTCCTCCATTATTTTAAGTGCTTTTTCTAATTCTTGTTTTGGTGTCTTTTGAGATTTCTTGTGAAAAGCATTTCCAAGAACAACCAAATTCCCTTTGTCAAAGAAGGAGAAAATGCGATAAATATTTCTACCAACTTCTACTCGGATTTCGTAAAGTCCATTGGTGCCTTCTAAATGCTTAAAATACTTTTCTGGAATATATTGAGTGACCTTAATTAGGTTTAGTGTCCATTCGATTTTCGTTTGCACGTTTTCGGGCTGCTTCTCGTAAAAGTCGAGAAAATAGTTTTTATAAGCAATTACTTGTCTGTCATCAGGCACGATACAAAGTTAACTATTCAGACAACTAATTCCAAATTTATTTTTGCTGAATTTTCGAGAGATTAAGGTGTCTTTGGCCACCTTTTACTGAATTTTCTGATGCAAGAGCCTTGCAGCCTTCCCGGGATTTTGGGATAGCCCACTTCATTCCAAATCAAACCTGGCCATTCGTCTTTTTAACTCTCGCACCGTCCAAGTGCCTTTGATGTATTCTATTTTAGAAAAACCTAGTTTAATGAGTTAGAAATTTTTATGGGTTCAATGAAATTGGAATAGGATAATTTATTTACAATATGCCCAAAGGGCACAGTCCGTACATTTCCGGAAATCGGCATGCATCCCTACAGATTCGGGGTACGCCCCCCGTCCACCGGCAAATTAATTCCCGTGATATAAGCGGCAGCAGGAGAGGCCAAAAAAGCAATGGCTGCGGCCACTTCGTCCGGCGAACCAAAACGACCCGCTGGAATTTCTGCGAGCATTTCCTTTTGAATGTCCTCCACCCTATGCCCGGTGGACGCCGCCTTGCCTTCGATAATGGAAACCAAGCGTTGGGTCAGCGTGGCACCTGGTAACACATTGTTAACCGTTATTCCAAAAGGAGCCAATTCCACCGAGAGGGTTTTGGACCAATTGGCCACCGCCGCGCGGATCGTATTGCTTACGCCCAGACCCCGTAGAGGCGCCTTCACCGAGGTGGATATGACATTGATTATTCGTCCGTAACCGGCCGCCTTCATTCCCGGCAACACCGCCCGCATTAGTTCGTGTGCCGCCAACAACTGCTGCCTCCAAGGAGCATCAAAGGCATCGGCCGCCACCGCATGCAGAGCTCCAGCAGGGGGACCACCGCTGTTGTTCACCAAGATATGCACCACTTCGTTTGCGCCGCGTCCCCAAGACCCGTATCCATCGCGGATCTGCTGCAAATTCTGTAAATCCACCGCCCAAACCGCGTGCCCAGCACCGCTCAATTCTTTCAATCGCTGCTCCAGCGCCTCGGCGGTGCGGGCAGCCATAACAATGCGTGCGCCTGATGCGGCCAAAGCCTTGGCCGTAGCCCATCCAATGCCCTGACTGGCCCCGCAGACCAGGGCCGTTTTGCCTTCCAGATTTCCAAATTGTTGCATTCGCTAAAATTACACCCTCCCAGCAGACTCCTCAACACCCATCTTCCCATGCCGGGCGTTCCCCCCTCGGGCGTTCCCCCCTCGGGCATTCCCCCCTTGGGCGTTCCCCCCTTAGCGGCCAGCCTTCTTGCCATAATAGGAGCACCAATCCTGCAAACCACAGTCCGCGCAGCGGGGATTGCGGGCCACGCAAACCCTCCGACCGTGTAAAATCAGCCAATGGTGGGCCTTTGGAACCAAAGACTCCGGGATATGCCGCATCAATTGAACCTCGGTGGCCAGCGGGGTTTTGGCGCCACGGGTCAATCCCAATCGGGCCGAAACCCGAAAAACATGGGTGTCCACAGCCATGGCCGCCTCCCCGTGGAGAACCGAAAGAATGACATTGGCCGTTTTGCGACCCACCCCGGGCAAAGCCATTAAATCCTCCCTGGTCGAGGGAACCTCCCCCCCAAAGCGATTCACCAGGATTTCAGCTAGACCCGCTAGGTGCCTGGCCTTGGCGTTGGGATACGAAATCGATGCAATTAGACCCCGGATGATCTCCTCCCCGGCCGACAACATGGTTGCAGCATCCGGCAAACGGGCAAACAACGTTCGTGACACCATATTCACCCGCTTGTCGGTGCATTGGGCAGACAAAACCACCGCCACCAGCAACTCAAATGGGTTGCGGTAAATTAACTCCGTCTCCGCCTCCATTCCACTCTCCTCAAAATACCGAAGCACCCCGGCATAACGCTCTTTAATCGTCATGCCCCAAAACTACCTCCAAGGACCCGCAGTCCCCGCTAAAATTTAATCCAACATCAAAGTCTCCAGCCTCGCTAACACATCCGGGGAAATGGCGGGCAACGGGGAAGGCTGTAAATCGGCTTGTAACAAATTCAACAAACCGCTAACCACCCCATGCTCTTCTTGCAACGCAGCGTCGGAAATCAGGTGGTGCTCAAAGGCGCCCACCCGGTCCGCGGGCAATTCATCAAAAACATACAAAAGAAGCTGTTCCTGGAGGGTCGTGTTTTCGTTCATAGGCTGTTTTGTTCCTAATAACGAAGCATGCGCCGTTTTCTTATTCAAAAAATAAAACCCTCCTCATGCCCCCTCCTCATGCCCCTCCTCATGCATCTCTGACCAACCCGGACCGCGCCGCGCCGCGCCGGACCGCGCCCAACCGAACTCCCCGGGCCGAGCTGGGCCGCGCCCAATCCAACCCGGGCCGAGCCAGCCCCCCTTATAGGTTGATCCCCTTCTGGTGAATGAGTTTGCGCAGGTTGCTCAGCGCGTACCGCATCCGGCCCAAAGCCGTATTGATGCTGACCCCGGTGGCATCGGCAATCTCCTTGAAGCTCAAATCCCCGTAAATCCGCATAATAAGGACCTCGCGCTGCTCTTCGGGCAAACGGGCGACCAATTGCTTGACCTTGGCCAGGCTCTGCTTCATCATCAACTTGTCCTCGGCATGCAGCTCGGTATCGCTCATCCGGGCCAGCGGATCCCAATCGTCATCGGCTCGGACCAAAGGCATCCGGCTGTTCCGGCGAAAATGGTCAATGCAGAGGTTGTGGGCAATGCGCAAAATCCAAGGCAAAAACTTGCCTTCTTCGTTGTAGCGCCCGGCCTGCAGGGTCTGCATGGCCTTGACAAAGGTGTCCTGGAACAAATCCTCGGCCAGTTCCTGATGGCGGACCAGCTGATAAATCGTTGTGAAAATGCGGGTTTTGTGGCGGTGCATTAACACCGACATGGCGGCCTGATGGCCTGAAACATAGCGCCGAATCAGCTCCTGATCGCTAACGCCCATGACTTGTGAAGACATAGAGAGGGGTTTAGGTTAGCGTAGGGTCTGTTCCGATAGGCGCAATGGGTTTTGTAGGGTGTTGTTAGAGACGAAGTTAAACTGATTTTTTCTAATTCCAAAGCCTTGGGTCGTTTTTGTTTTGGTGGCTTCGTCCGCACCTTTGCAATCGCCTTTGCAGGACTCGCTCTGCACGGGTTGGACCATGCCCGCCAAAACCCCTGCCAAAACCCCCAAATTGCCCGCCAAGGCGGCAAAAGACTTCGCCAAGACGTCCGATACCCTGATAACACCCCCGGACCGCGGTGGAATCGAAATCCGGAACGCCCGCATGCACAATCTGCGCGGTATCGATGTCATCCTGCCCCGGCACCAGTTGGTGGTCGTGACCGGCTTGTCGGGTTCCGGCAAGTCGAGCTTGATTTTTGACACCTTGTATGCCGAAGGGCAGCGACGCTATGTGGAAAGCCTTTCCTCGTATGCCCGTCAATTTCTGCAACGAATGCCCAAGCCCGAAGTGGACGATATCCGGGGTCTGAGCCCGGCGATGGCCATTGACCAACATCATTTATCCCGCAATCCTCGCTCCACGGTAGGGACCACCACCGAGATCTACGATTATTTCCGCCTGCTCTTTGCCCGCTGCGGGCATACCCTGGACCCCCAAAGCGGGGAAGAAGTTCGAGCCTATAACACCGAAGACCTGCTCAAAGAGCTCCGTCAAAAGCGCCTCGAAACCGCCAAATCCGGCGCCGAACTTTTGGTGCTCTGCCCACTGCCCGCCGTCGAGCAGGCCCGCCATGATCACCACGGCCTGCAGGCTTACCTGGAGGAATTGCTGCAGCGGGGCTATACCCGCCTTTGGTCCGAAGGGAATCTGCTGCGCTTGGAGTCTTTTTTGGAACCCAAAGCTCGCTCGGCCCCCAAAATTCCCCCCGCCTTGCATTTGGTCCTGGA
>JAIXRA010000130.1 GCA_027485465.1 Bacteroidota bacterium
AACACGAACCTTGAGCGATGGTTACTTTGAATTCAATGATTTGACCCCAGGCATTTACTTGGTAGGGCCCCTCCTAAAGCAGGATGGACTGCCTTATCAATGCCGCCCACAGATGATGGACCTCCGCCAGAAGGAAACGGGCGAAGCGGTGTTTCGACTGGAACCAAACGACGGTCTTACTTTTTGAGCCAGGCTTCCCAGCCCATGGCCTGCAATTCGCGGTCCTTGGCCGTGACATCGTCGTGCATTTTCTGTTTGTAAGCCTGCATCGCCGCAAGTAGTCCAGGCTTGGAAGTCGCCAAAATCTGAACGGCGAGGAGGCCCGCATTGGCCGCACCGTTCACGGCCACGGTAGCCACCGGCACCCCGGTGGGCATTTGCAGAATGGACAACAAGGAATCCCAGCCATCGATGGAGTTGGAAGACCGAACCGGAACGCCAACAACCGGCAATGGAGTCGAGGCCGCCAGCATCCCGGGCAAATGGGCCGCACCTCCTGCCCCCGCCACCAAAACCCGAAGACCACGACCCGCCGCTTCCTTGGCATAAGCCGTCATGCGGTCGGGGGTTCGGTGCGCAGACAAGACATGCAATTCATAGGCAACGCCAAAAAACTCCAAAACTTCGGCCGCTTTGTGCATAACTTCCAAATCCGAAGTGCTTCCCATAACAATGGCTACTTCGGCAGGTGATGGGGGGGTGGATGGGCTCATGGGTTGGTTGTTAAGAGCGGAAGGTTCTAAGAAAATTTGTTGGCTCCATTCAGTTTGCAGCCTCGATGCGTAGACATGCTTCAACGCGGTCGGCGATTTGATTTGCGACGGCGAGATCCGGGTGCACCACGGTCACGTGCCCCATTTTGCGGAAGGGGCGGGTTTCGGCTTTGCCATAAAGATGAACAAAAACCCCTGGCAAGGACAAAACCTGATCCAAACCTGGGTAAACCACCGGCCCACGGAAACCTTCGGCCCCTACCAAATTGACCATGACCGCGGCAGAGCGCAGGGAGGTATCACCCAGCGGCCAGCCCATCACGGCACGGATATGCTGCTCAAATTGAGAACACTGAGCAGCCTCAATCGTGTAGTGTCCGGAATTATGGGGCCGCGGCGCGGACTCGTTCACCAAAAGACGGCCTTGGGTGTCAAGCAAAAACTCGACCGCAAGTATCCCAACAGTGCCCAAACCTTCGGCCACCGCTGCAGCCATTTCCATAGCTTGGGAACGCAAATGGTTGGGCAAAAGGGCCTCGGTTTCCGCCGCAGAGCCCGCCATAACACGGCTGACCAAATTCGCCTGGGGATCAAATTGCATCAGGCAAGGATCGTAACAGCGAATATTCCCCTTTTGATCTCGAACCGTAATCACGGCTAATTCAAAAGCGATATCAATCTTTTGTTCCAATAATGCAGGCGCATCGGGCAAATCAACCAAATCTTCCAACGAATCCAAAATTTGAACACCTTTGCCATCGTAACCCCCACGGGCCGCCTTCCAGACCGCCGATGGATAGGATAAACCGGCCATTTCCCCCTCAGGCTTTAGCCAAAACGCCTTGAGATCATCGAGACGCTCAAAAGCCCGAAAAGGAGCCGTCGGCAATCCTTCACGAACATAAAATTCCTTTTGGGAAATCTTGTTCTGAAGAAGGGCGAGAATTTCGGGGCGATGCCAAACTTCGATGCCCTCCCCTTCCAATTGAGCCAAGGCGCCCGCATGGACGGCCTCCAACTCGTACGTCAAGACATCGCAACCCCTTCCAAAATCCAAAACGGCCTGGGCGTCGGAAAAGGGAGCACAAACCGTCGATGGAAAGCGCATGGCCACCGGGGCCAGGGGATCAGGGTCCATGAAACGTGCTTGGAGTCCGAGTCGGTGAATCGGATCCAGCATCATGCTTCCCAATTGTCCGCCTCCCAAGACGCCTAGGACCTTGTGTTGGGCCTGTACCTTGCTCATAAAGCCGATGGGGAACAGGAAACGAAGGGCAAAAACGATTCCACAGCCCAAAATTAACCTATTTTAGCCGGGCCATGGACCGCGTTCGCCCCAAAAAGCAACTGGGTCAGCATTTTCTGACCGATGTGCGACTTGCCGAAAAGGTTGCGCTGTCCCTCACGGGCTGGGGCAACTACCCCAACCTGCTTGAAATCGGGCCTGGAACCGGTCAACTCACCCAGCACCTGCTCAAACTTCCCTACCGTTTGTGGCTGGCCGAGGTGGACCAAGAGTCCATCCAATACCTGCTGGAACACCGAATCGCCCAACCTGAACAAATGGTCGGGGATTTTCTTCGTTGGAATCCCTTGCCCTGCCCCGGTGATACCGGCCCTGCGGGAACCCTTGATTCGGAACAAGACCAAGAAAAAAACAAAGCCTGTTGGGGAGTCGTTGGGAATTTTCCTTACCATATCAGCACCGAAATTGTTTTCAAGGTCTTGGAGCATCATGCCGTGGTTGGTGAATGCGTTGGCATGTTTCAGCGCGAAGTGGCTCAGCGTATTTGCTCCGTCCACGGCAACAAGATCTACGGCATTACCAGCGTTTTGACACAGGCTTTTTTTGAAACCGAGTACCTATTTACCGTCAACGAAGGGTCTTTCTTTCCGCCACCCAAGGTTAAATCCGGGGTCCTAAGACTCAAGAACCGATGGAATCCACCGGCCTGCGATCACCGTTTGTTATTCAGGGTCGTCAAAGCGGCTTTTAATCAACGACGCAAAATGTTATCCAATGCCTTGGGACAGGTTTTGCCCGAAGGATACAGCGACCGCATGAACATCCTTCACCTGCGCGCAGAGCAATTACCCGTGCAGGCCTTCGTAGAGCTGACCCAGGCCATCGAAGAAACCTTATCTGATCAAAAGACATCATCCTAATCAATGAATATTTATCGTGTTATGATTTTGGATGCGGTTCATCCGCTGCTCCCAGAACGCCTTCAGGAAACGGGACTTTGCGAGGTTTTGGATGGGTCCGAGGCAGATCCTGAGGAGATTTTGAAGGCACTGGGGCGGACCGACTTGGCCGTGCACGGCTTGGTGATCCGATCCAAGATGAAGTTGAACGCTGCTGCCTTGTCCCGCGCGGTGAATTTGCGATGGATTGCCCGCGCTGGATCTGGATGCGATGGCATTGATACGGATTTTGCTTCCAAAAATAACATTGCATTAATCCACGCTTCGGAAGGAAATCGCCTGGCTGTTGCCGAACATGTACTGGCCATGATTTTGGCCTGGCTCAACCGCCTCAACCAAGGAAACCAAGAAATCCGACAGGGCATCTGGAACCGAGAGGGAAACAGAGGCCGTCAGCTGGCCGGTTCGGTGGTGGGCTTGATTGGCTACGGCCATAACGGTTCCCAAACAGCCCGTCTTTTGGCAGCCATGGGTTGCAAAGTCTTGGTTTACGACAAGTACCAACATGGTTATGCCTCGACCGCTCAACCCTTGGTCATCGAATCCACCATGGAAGAAATCTACAACGAGGCTCAAATTTTAACCCTCCATGCCCCCCTGACCGACCTGACTCGTAACTTGGTTCAAGGGGATTACCTGCGGCGATTTCGTCATCTCAAATTATTGGTCAATGCCGCCAGAGGCCCTATGGTCAACCTGCCGGACCTGGTCCAGGCCCTGGAGCAGAATATCCTGGAGGGAGCCTGCTTGGACACTTTACCCATCGAAAATCCCCAAAACTGGGACCATGTATGGATGGATCGGCTTTTGGCCCATCCCCGGGTTATGGTCAGCCCCCATGTGGCTGGTTGGACCGTTGAATCCTACAAAGCCATCTCCGAGGTACTCGCTGATAAAATTATCGCCCACCTCCAACAACCAACGAAGCCAACCAACGAAGCCAACTCCCGTTCCTAGCCACGAATCCTCGGCTTTGGTCTTAAATTCGTAGCATGCCTGATTCCGCTAAGAATATCCTCAAAACCAGGGTCCACGACGCCGATGTCCTGGCCTTTGTCGAACAATTTGCCCAGACCGACCAGAAACGCCAAGACAGCTTGGACCTCATCGACTTGATGGAAAAAGTCAGCGGTTGCCCCGCCAAAATGTGGGGTGCCAGCATGATTGGCTTTGGGGCCTATCATTACAAATCCGAAAAAAGTCGCCAAGAAGGGGATTGGTTCCTGGTTGGTTTTTCACCGCGCAAGGCCGCTATCTCTTTGTACGTCTACACGGGGGAACCGGAACATGCTCCTTTGCTGGAGGGCCTCGGCAAATTCAAAGCCGCCAAAGCCTGTTTGTACATCCAGAAATTAGCCGACATCGATACCGCGGTTCTGACCAAAATCATGAAAGCCACCATCGCGTTTCTCCAAAAGAAATACAAAGCCTAAGCCTCCCGATCATGAATACCCCAGCCGCAAACAACCCGAACCGTTCTTACGCCTACGCCTTGACCTTGGTTCCGGGACTCATCACCCTGTGGGGCAATACGATGGGGGGACCCTGGGCCTGGTCCAATGTCATCTTTGTGCTGGTGGTCGTTAACTCGCTGGAGTGGATCCTACGACAACAAAGAAACAACGACGCGGTGACCGAAAACGGCTTGCCTGATTTGTATGTTGTTATGGCCATACCCATGGTCTTGGCAGGCATAGGGACTTTGTTGTGGGGAACGTATAAAGAGATTTTGGAAGGCTCCTCCTTGGTGGGGGCGGTTCTGTCCACCGGTTTTTCGAGCGGATCCATGGGTATTGTAGCGGCCCATGAAATGATCCACCGCAAAGAGACAGCCTGGAAAAGGGCCGGAGATTTCCTGCTTTTTTTGGTGATGAACCCCTACTTTGCGATTGACCATTTGCGCGTTCACCACCGTCATGTAGCCACGCCTTTGGATCATGCCTCGGCCCGCTATGGAGAGCATTTCTATCAATTCCTTGTACGGAGCATCCGGGGTCAATGGATGCAATCCCT
Organism: Bacteroidota bacterium; assembly: GCA_027485465.1. Taxonomy (GTDB): domain Bacteria; phylum Bacteroidota; class Bacteroidia; order UBA7662; family UBA7662; genus SYHX01. Next base: position 4,932 of record JAIXRA010000130.1, read on the forward strand.
TGAATCAGAGGCCGAAAGACTACGCAAGGCGGGCCGAACACCCTACGGATCCGGGAATGCGATGATTCGTAACACTTTGTTGCAAATTCCTTTGCTGGGGGTTCTCGGGTGGATTCATCCTTTGCTGGCCGTCGTCTATGTTGGTCAGGCCCTGTTCGCGGATATACTCCTCGAATACACCAATTATATTGAACATTACGGACTGGAGCGCGCCGAAAACGAAAGGGTCCGTGCCCATCATTCCTGGCAAAGCGACAAACCTTTTAGCCGTTTTATGCTCTACGACCTGAGCCGTCATGCGGACCATCATATGTACGGCGGTAAGCCTTATTATCAACTCAAAACGCACGAGGACGGACCCACCCTTCCGGGGGGTTATGCCGGATTGATTGTTCCGGTTTTGATACCACCGCTATGGTTCAGAATGATCCACCCCAAGATCAAGGCTTTTAACGCCTTGAGGTCGACAGCGACGTCTTGACAGCAGGTTCTCCAAGCACC
>JAIXRA010000095.1 GCA_027485465.1 Bacteroidota bacterium
CCACCAACAACGGTTTTTATTCATTGCGTGTTTTAGGACGTTCCTCCGGGACCCTTCGAATGCGTGTTACAGACTGTTCCGGTCAGGTTTACTTGGATTCGGTGGTTTACAATAGTAGCGGTGCGTTTACCCGAAATTTCACAGTACAGTGTCGGATTCGTATCCCCAATCCACCACCTCCACCACCTTTACGTCCTTGCAATGCGGCGTTTTCGTTCCGTCCCGATACGGGACTGGCTGTGCGTTTTGCGCCGGCCGTTGTGGATACCCTTTGGACCTACCGTTGGTCATTTGGGGATGGGAATCTTTCAACCCAAGTCTCTCCAGCCCATACCTACACCTCTGGTGGCATGTACACCGTTCGTTTGGTGGTGACGCGTTTATCGACCACGGCCGGCGCGGCTTGCTCCGATACCGAATCCAGGGTGGTCAATGTGCCCATGCCCCCTCGTCCACCGATTTCCAACCCTTGGAGCATTCCTTGCAATCCCCGCTTTGGGGCCAGGGTTGATACGACTCTTACGGTGCAGTTTCGCTCGGTTATGCAGGATACGACGGCGCAATATTCCTGGAATTTTGGCAACGGCTCTACCTCGAGTGTTCGCAATCCGTCCCATACCTACGGTTCGGCGGGTTCCTATGTGGTTGTTTTGGCGGTATCCCGCCCAGGCACCACCCCTGGAACTTCTTGCGCCGATACCGCTTGGTTGCGGATTTCCGTTCCAGGTTACCGCCGGCCCCGGATCATTACCAACCCCCGACCTGTTCCACCACCATCTTCTTGCCAAGCCCGTTACCTTGTTACGACCGATACCCAACCTTTGGGTTACTTGTTCTCGGTTCGTCCTGCCATGGCTCGAATGACGTATGCTTGGAGTTTTGGGGACGGTACCACGGCCACCGGCCCTACCGTTCGCCACACCTATGCGTCGGCAGCGTCCTATACCGTTTGCTTGACAGTGACCGATACCACCGGGGCATGTACCTCCACCCGCTGTGATACTTTGGTGGCTAGCAGCTTGCGTTCATCAAGCGGTGGCATCGGTGCCCCTCGACAGGCCTCCACGACAACATCTTCAAGCATTCCCCCACAGAGCCTGGAACTTTATCCCAATCCAGTCCGCGAAACATTGCACCTGGTCTTGGGTGCGGGTCAAGGCCCCGCCGTTTTACGAATCATGGATTTGACCGGTCGGGTAATCCTAACACAGCCCTTCAAGCTGGGTTCTTCGACACAACGCGAATCCATTGCCGTCCAAGACTGGCCCCTGGGAACCTATGTTCTCACCCTGGATCGGGAAGGCAAGCGCGAATACCGCCGCTTTGTAAAACAATAAAAACACGGCCCTCACGGCCCAATGGGCATTGCGCGTGTTCCACCAAAAAATCAAGGGCCAATCCGGATGGGTTGGCCCTTTTTGATTTACGAAAAAAAGTGGTCTCGGCAGGAATCGAACCTGCATCTTAGGTTCCGGAAACCCACATACTATCCGTTGTACTACGAGACCTTGAGCCTTGAAAGAACAAAGCCGACGATAGGTCGGCTTTGGGGTTGTAGCGGGGGCCGGACTCGAACCAGCGACCTTCGGGTTATGAGCCCGACGAGCTACCAACTGCTCTACCCCGCAATAATTGGTCGGCAAAGATACGATTTATTTCTTTGCTCCCCAAATTATGGACGATATTTGTGGCCGATGATGCGTCTGGGGGTTTCCTGGGCGTCTTGGACCACCTCGTATGAACCCAATCGACCCAACCCAACCCGTAGCGACCGACTCGCAGCCGGCTTTTGGCCCTGATTTCAAAGCAGGTTTTATCAATTTGTTGGGGAAACCCAACGCCGGCAAATCCAGTTTATTAAACGCCTTGGTAGGGGAACCCCTTTCCATTGTCACCCCCAAAGCTCAAACAACCCGGTCTCGTTGCCTGGGCATGTTGCAAGGGGAGGGTTATCAATTGATCTTGGGGGATACTCCAGGCTACCTGGAGGCCCGCTATGCTCTGCAAAGAATGATGACTCGCAGCATCGAAACGGCTTTGGAAGATGCGGATGCCCTGGCTTGGGTTGCTGATTTGCGTGACGATCCGGAATCCGAGTCGTTTTTGCCTCGGTTGTTGCCGCCTTCTATGCCCATCCTTTTGGTTCTAAACCAAGCGGATACCTTGGATCAAGCCGCAAGGGAACAGCAGATTGCGTTGTGGCAGCAGGCCTTCCCTGGATTGCCGACCCTGACGACCTCTTGTGTCAGCGGTGAGGGGGTGGATGCACTGCGGTCTTGGATGTTGGAAGTTTTGCCGGTGCACCCACCGTATTTTGATCCAGAACAATTGACCGACTTGACCGATCGCGTGATGGCATCGGAATGGGTCCGCGAACAGATTTTTTTGAAGTATCACCAGGAAATCCCCTACGCATCCCACGTTGTAACCGAATCGTTCAAGGAAGAGGAGAAAATTCTTCGGATTGAATGCACCATTTACGTGGAACGGGACAGCCAAAAAGGGATTGTTATCGGTGCCAAAGGTTCGGCCCTCAAAGCGGTCGGAACGGCGGCTCGGCAACAAATGGAGAAATTTTGGGGAAGACCTGTCTACCTGGGCTTGCATGTCAAAGTCCGAAACGATTGGCGGGATGATCAGCGTATGCTCAAGTACTTTGGTTATACTGCCGAATAAAAAAATTCAACCAACCTTTTAGACCATGAGCCGTATTGTTGCTATTGTAGGCCGACCCAATGTTGGAAAATCCACCTTGTTTAACCGCCTGACCGGATCACGCAAAGCTATTGTGGATGATGTGGCGGGTGTTACCAGGGATCGTCACGGCGCCATGGTGGAATGGAACGGTCAGACCTTCACGTTGATAGACACCGGGGGCTTTGTGGAAGGGAGCGAGGATGCCATGGAGCGGGCGATCAATCGTCAGGTTAAGGCCGCCATGGAGCAGGCGGATTTGTTGTTGATGATGGTCGATGTTCAAACGGGGATTACCGACCTGGATGCCGAGTTGGCGGATCAACTGCGTCGCTCTCGTCGGCCGGTGATTTTGGTGGTGAACAAGGTGGACCACGGGGAGCGCCTGCCCATGGCGGCCGAGTTTTATTCCTTGGGTCTGGGCGAATTATTCACCCTCTCATCGCAGACGGGTTCGGGCACCGGGGAATTGTTGGACGAAGTGTTGCAGCGATTGCCGGCTGCTCAAGCCGAGGCCGAAGAAACCACCATCCCCAAGGTAGCTTTGGTTGGTAGACCCAACGTGGGCAAATCCACCTTGCTCAACGCCTTGATGGGGGAGGAGCGCAGCATCGTTTCGGAAGTCGCTGGTACAACCCGGGATGTCGTTCATTCGGAACTCAAAGCCTTTGGGCATCATTTCCTTATGATGGATACCGCGGGGTTGAGGCGCAAAGCAAGGGTGGAGGAAGATATTGAATTTTATTCGGTTATGCGAACATTGCGGACCCTTGAAGACTGCGATGTCGTGGTTTTGTTGGTGGACGCCCGCGATGGCCTGCAGGCCCAGGACCTTAGTATCTTTCATTTGGCCCAGAAGCACCAAAAAGGTATCATCCTGGCGGTGAACAAGTGGGACCTGATCACCAAGGACCACAAAACCATGGACCGCACCCGGGATGAACTCCTAGCCAAGACGGCGCCCTTCAACGATCTGCCCGTTCTCTTTATTTCTGCCCTCGAAAAACAGCGTTTGATCAAATTATTGGAGGAGATTGCGGCCGTTGCAGCCCGTCGCTCCCATAAAGTATCCACCGCGCCTCTGAACGAATACATGCAGGAAGTCATTGACGCCTATCCGCCACCGGCGTACAAGGGCAAGTACATTCGGATTAAGTACATCACCCAACTCAAGACCACGACGCCCACCTTCGTTTTCTTTTGCAACCTGCCCCAGTATATCCGCGAGCCTTACAAGCGTTACCTGGAGGGCAAAATCAGGGCTCGCTACGACTTCAGCGGGGTCCCTCTCCAATTGTACTTTCGACAGAAATAAGGGGTGCGTGTGGGGGTGTGTCTATTATTGTGGACGTATAAATTCTGAAGCAGTCGCCAAAAAATCATCCCCAGCCCCTTAAATCGGTGTTTTTCAAGAAAAGTTGACAGTCATTCAAAAATAATGGACAAAATATTTGGTGCGAGCACTCAGGGTTCGTACTTTTGCCACACTTAAACCCCCATACAATGAACAAGTTTCTTGCAATGTTGATGGTTAGCGCTACCCTGTTCGTAGTAGCTTGCAACAACGCCGCTGAGGAGGCTCCTGCTGAAGAGGCCACCACCGAAGAAATGCCAGTTGAAGAGGCTGCTCCTGCTGCCGACACGACTGCCACCGACACCACTGCTGCAGCTACACCTGCTCAGTAATCGGACCTTCACGATTCGAAGCCATCCTCAGGGATGGCTTTTTTTTTGCCCAAAATTTTGTATGTCTCCCCCCGGCAGTTTCTCAACTCATCACCCACCCAAGGACTTAGTCCAAGGCACAGGCCTGTCGAAGAACCGGGTCGTTTTGGGCAAGGACTTGCATGTAGACCGTATGACCAAAGAGGGTTCGGCCCAAATGAGCTTTGAAAGAAGCGCGCAAGGCGTCCCAAGCCGCCTTATCCATGGGCTTGTTTGGGAGGCTGGGAATCTGTTTTTGGACCAAGGTCTTGGCGGAGCTTTCCGGCCATTGGTAGGAAGTCAAGAAAGAGGAGGCACCTAGACGTTTAATCCGTTGGGCTTCTTCGGTTTCAGCCATGCGCAGGGCTTCTTCGGCCAACGCACCTGATTCCATGAGGGCTATATGGGCATCGGACCAGGCCGTGTAACCGGGTTGAGCCCAATAGTCCGGCGCAATACCTCCGCTGTCCGTGGATAGGTCCCCGTTTTGGCTGGGACGATAGGGGGTCTGGATGCTGCGTCCACGCGGGGTATAGTACCTCGCAACGGTCAGGCGAATGGCAGAACCGTCCCCGCGTTCAAATTGCTGTTGAACCAATGCTTTGCCGTAGGAACGCTGCCCCATCAAGCGGGCCCGGCGATGGTCGTGCAATGCTCCCGCCAGGATCTCGCTGGCCGAGGCCGATCCCTGGTCAATCAATACGACCAATTCACCCTCTTCGTGGATTCCATCGCGCGTTGTGTAGTAATCCCGGCGTGGCTGGTGATAGCCTTTGGTGTAGGTGACCAATTTTCGTCCACCCAAAAATTCATCGGCAATCGCAACAGCGGACTCCAGGTACCCTCCCGGATTGCCACGGAGATCCAACAGCAACCGATCAATGGGACCCTCCTTGCGTAGGCTTGTCAAGGCTTCGCAGAACTCACGATGTGTTTGTCCTCCAAATTTGTTAATCCGCAAGTGGGCGATGCCTGGGGCCGGGCGCCATGCCAAATCAACACTTTTGATTTCAATGCGATCCCGGACAATAACATATTCAAACAATCGCGCTCCGGATGGGCGGAAAATGGTTAGACGAACCTTGCTGCCACGGGGCCCGCGTAGATTCTTGAGCACCCATTCGTTGGTCAATCCGCTGACTGGTAGTGGTTTGTCATCGATGAGAACAATACGATCCCCGGAGCGAATCCCTCGGCGTTCGCTGGGTCCCCCAGGCAAAGCCGATACAACGCGGATGCTGTCGTTGAGCAGGTTAAACTCCACGCCAATCCCGTCAAAATTCCCTTCCAAGGCCTCATCAGCTGCCTGCTTCTCAACGGGGGGTAAATACGTCGAAAAGGGGTCCAATTCATTAAGCAAAGCTTGTGCTGAAACGGCTTCAAGGGAATC
>JAIXRA010000023.1 GCA_027485465.1 Bacteroidota bacterium
CCGTCAAAATTCCCTTCCAAGGCCTCATCAGCTGCCTGCTTCTCAACGGGGGGTAAATACGTCGAAAAGGGGTCCAATTCATTAAGCAAAGCTTGTGCTGAAACGGCTTCAAGGGAATCAAAATCCAAGGAATCCACATAGCGATTTTGGACCAAATCGCGGATCCAATTCATTTTGGAGCCTTGTTCACCGTTGTTACCCCTGCCATACTGCAGAAAAATCCCGCCGGCCAGTCCAAGGGCCAGCCACCCAAAGCGACTCAACAAAGTGGAAGGACGGAGGCTCGCTTTGGGGGGGCGGAGCAAGGGGTCGCGGTTGTTGGGGTTCGCTTCGATGGGGGGGGAGGTTAAAATCGTTGTTTTTCCAAAGGTAAGCGTCGCAGGCCGGGTGCCTGTGCATTCTACCTTTGCAATCATGATGGGCAGTCAACACAAGTCGGATGCGGCCACCAACACCGGACGCTCTTTAACGGAATCCGCCTCCGAACACCGGCACTTGGAACACATGGGTTTGGCAGAAATCCTGGAACGGATGAACGGAGAAGACCAAAAGGTGCCGCTGGCAGTGGCCGCTGCGCTCCCGCAGATTCAGGCCCTGGCCGAGGCCGTGCTCCGCGGCATGAAAGCTGGCGGGCGCTTGTTTTACCTGGGCGCCGGCACGAGCGGGCGTTTGGGGGTGGTGGATGCCAGCGAATGTCCGCCCACTTTTGGCGTGGATTTTGACAAGGTCATTGCCCTTATCGCCGGGGGAGACGGGGCCATCCGCAAGGCCGTGGAATTTGCAGAAGACGATGAGGAAGCCGGCTGGAAGGATTTGGAGGCCTACCACCCGGGGCCCCTGGACACGGTGGTGGGTCTGGCTGCCTCCGGCCGAACACCTTATGTTCTGGGAGCTTTGAAGGCCTGCCAACAACGGGGGATTCCAACGGGTTGTGTGACCTGCAATCCGGGGGCTGAGCTGTTGACTTGTTCGGACTACCCGGTCGTGGTGGCCGTGGGTCCTGAATTTTTGACCGGGTCAACGCGACTCAAAAGCGGAACCGCCCAGAAGCTGGTGCTGAACATGCTGACCACCTCGGTGATGATTGGGTTGGGACTGGTGGAGGACAACAAGATGACGCATCTTCGACCGTCCAACCTCAAATTGCAGGACAGGGCACGGCGCATGATCATGGAGGCCACCGGGTTGGGTGCGGAGCAAGCCGACCAATACCTGCGTCAACATGGACAGGTTCACCGGGCCGTACAAGCCTATCGTCAGAGCCCCAACCAACCCAGCAAGGATTAGTCGTGCATTTATTGGAACCATACGGCCGTTGGACCGCGTTGTACCAAGGAGACCTGGATCGCTGGAACCCTCTGGCTCGTCAGGAGCGCCCTGTTGAAGGCTATCATTTGTTATACGATCATTTGTTGCATCCCGATTGGGATAGCTTAGGGTCCGAAACCCTGTATGTCAAAGTTTTGTTTGCTGATTACACCCTTGAGTTCGCTGTTATTGAATTGATGGGCGAGTGGAACGATGCCTTGAGCAACGATGTGATGTGGTTGAAGCGCGAATTGGTGGATCCGCTTTTGGCGGCGGGCATTCGAAAATTTGTTTTGATTGGCGAAAATGTCCTGAATTTCCATGGGGACGATGATGCGTATTACGAAGAATGGGCCGAAGATTTGGAAGACGGATGGTTGATTGGGATGGGTTTTCGGGAACATATATGCCTGGATTGGGATCAGCAGGGTCTGCAGCGTTACATGCACTACGGGGAGTCTTGGACCGATCCGGCCTGGCGGACCCGTCACCCCGTCCAATTGTACTGGATGATTACCACCCGTTTCCAACCGTCCTTGGACATGCCCGACGACCTACCCTCCCTTAACCCTTAACGACCCCTTGGCAAGACCTCGCTTCAATTCCAATCATCGCACCGATGCCCCCCAACAAATGTCGCGCATCCGGGCCGATCAGTGGCGCAGTGTACGGTGGGTACTGCCCTACGTGAGGCCCTATCGTTTTCGTTTATTGCTGAGCGCTTTACTTTTGGTGATAGGAACCCTGCTTTCGTTGGCCTTTCCTTGGCTCATGGGGCGCATGCTGGACAGCGCATTGAACCCGGGAAAATCGGCCTGGAATATGCAGCACTTGGCATTGGCCTTGGGCGCCCTGCTGGCTGTGCAGGCGGTCCTGTCTTTTGTGCGAATTCGGACCATGATCGAAGTGGCCGAAAAGGTTTTGGCGGATGCCCGCTCCGCCGTTTTCGATCATTTGTTACGGATGCCCATGAGCTTCTACATGAAGCATCGCGTTGGGGAGCTCCAAAGTCGTCTCAGTTCGGATTTATCCCAAATTCAGGATGCCGTTTCATCCACGCTGACCGAATGGTTGCGGCAGGTTTTGGTATTGGTTGGAGGCCTGACCTTGTTGGTGTACACTTCTTGGAACCTAACCCTCTTTTTGTTAATGATTTTGCCGTTGTTGGTTTTGGTTGCCGTTGTTTTTGGTCGCAAAATCCGACGTTTAGCGGGGAGGGCTCAGGATGAACTGGCCAACAGCCAGGTGGTGGTCGAAGAAACCCTGCAGTCCATTGCAATGGTCAAGGCCTATACCGGCGAGGTCTTGCAAGGGGCTCGGTACCGGACCGGCCTGGAGGCCACGGTCCGAGAAGTTATGAAGGCGGCTTGGTACCGAGGAGCATTTGCGGCTTTTATCGTGTTTGGTTTGTTTGGTACGGTGGTTTTGGTTTTGTGGTACGGTGCGGGGATGGTTCAGGAAGGACAAATGAGTGTGGGGGAATTGACAGGCTTTGTGCTTTATGCCACTTTTGTGGGTGGGGCCATGGGCAGTTTTGCTGAATTGTACGGTCAGCTCCAAAAATCATTGGGCGCTACCGAGCGGGTTTCGGATTTGCTCAAAGAACCCACCGAGGACGAGGTATGGGCCGAGAAAGGAGCATCTTTGGCGTCCATTCCCAACCTACGAGGATCGGATGGAGCGGAATCCGATGCCCTGGTTTTGGAGGAGGTTTCCTTCGCCTATCCTTCAAGGCCGGAGGTTTTGGTCCTGGACCGGGTGAGTCTACGAATACGGCAGGGAGAGCGCTTGGCCGTGGTAGGGCCCAGCGGAGCCGGGAAATCCACCTTGGTTCATTTGTTGTTGGGATTCTATGCGCCGGATTCCGGGGGTATCTTGGTGAATGGTCGGGATTTGAGGACGATGGATTTGCGCACGTACCGTGAATCATTAGCGGTTGTTCCTCAGGATCTTAGTTTATTTGGAGGCACCCTGGCCGATAACATCGCCTACGGTCGACCCGCAGCGTCTGAATCTCAATGTCGTGAAGCGGCTGAACAAGCCCATGCCTTGGATTTTATCATGGCCTTTCCACAGGGGATGCAAACCATGGTGGGGGAGAGGGGAATCCAAATTAGCGGGGGCCAAAGGCAACGAGTGGCCATAGCCCGTGCCATCCTTCGGGACCCCAAGTTCTTGTTCTTGGACGAAGCGACTTCGGCCCTGGATACCGAATCCGAGGTGGCGGTCCAACGTGGGCTGGATCGCCTGATGGAGGGACGGACTACCGTGGTGGTGGCGCATCGGCTCAGCACCGTTCGCCATGCCGACCGGGTTGCTTTTTTGGACGGTGGAAGGGTGGTTGAATACGGGACGCCCGCTGAATTAATGAGCCAAAAAGACAGCCGTTTTCGACAGTGGATGGAAAGCCAGGGGGAGACGGCCTAACCAAGCAGGACTGGGCCCTCGGTTCCTGCTTTTTTTTGACAAAAACCCTTTAATTTGGGCTCTGACCTTTATTTTTGCCCGGTGGAAATTTGCCTTTGCACTCCCTTCCTTCTCCTAAACTTTCCCTCATGACAATGAGCCGCTTACGATTGTTTTTAGGCCGCGGCGCCCTTTGCTCAGTTTTTCTTGGCCTTTTCTTGGTCCCTCAATTGGTTGAGGCCCAACCCAATGGAGCTGAATTGTTCGCTAACAACTGTGCTTCTTGCCACAAAATCCACCAGGATTTGGTAGGCCCCGCCCTCAAAGGGGTGGAAGAACGCAGGGACCAGGCTTGGCTCCTCAAATGGATTCGGAATTCCCAAGCCGTCATTGCATCCGGCGACCCGTACGCGGTCAAACTTTACGAAAAGTGGAATAAATCAGCGATGACCGCCTTCGATTGGTCCGACGAGGAGATCCTGGCTGTTCTAGCCTACATCAAAGAAGAAGGCGCCAAAGCTCCCGTAGCGGCTGCCGCTACGGGTGGAGCAGGGGACGGCACCGGAGCAGGGGACCAAAACAACGGAGGATTCACAACCCTGACCCTTTGGGTTGTCTTATTTGCCAGTGGACTGATCCTTTTGCTTTTGGGATTGCTCCAAAGGCAGTACCGCCTCCTCTACGACGAAAGGGTCGCAACGGGCCGCCTACCCAAGGAGGATCTCCGCCAGTTTGGATTGCAAATCCGACTCAAACCCTTGCATGTGGTCGGTGGTGGTTTGACCCTTGTCTTGGTTTCGGGAATTGGATGGGGGGTCGACGTGGCTTCCAATGTGGGGATTCAGCAAGGCTATCAACCAACCCAGCCCATCGCCTTTTCGCATGAATTGCATGCTGGCACCCATGAAATTGCCTGTACCTATTGCCATACCGGCGCAGAGCGTGGCAAATCGGCCACCATTCCGGCTGTCAATGTCTGCATGAATTGCCACAACCAAATCAAGAAGGAATCCCCTGAAATCAAGAAGATTCTAACGGCCTATGAAACCAACACCCCAATCGAATGGGTGCGTATTCACAATTTGCCTGATTTCGGATATTTTAATCACTACCAACATTACAAAGTGGCCGGTATTCAATGCCAGACCTGTCACGGACCCATTGAAAAAATGGCGGAGGTCTACCAACACAGTCAGCTCACCATGGGTTGGTGTATTAATTGCCACCGCGAGACCAAGGTTAACCTGGACAATGGCTACTATCAACAAGTTCATGGAAACTCCGAGGCCTTCAAGCAGGCCGTCGCCGACAAAGGTTTGACCATTGCCAACCTTGGCGGCTTGGATTGTGCCAAATGCCATTACTAATCTGTTGTTTCGGACCCTTCCTCACCAAGAATCCTGGATAAACGACCTCACCTAAATTCACCTATCGTGGAAAAAAAATACTGGAGAAGCCTTGAAGAACTCAAGAATACCGACGCTTTTGTCCAGGAGAGTTCCAAAGAATTTGCCCAAGAACTCCCGCTGGACGATGTGTTTTCCGGCAAAAATGATTTGTCGAGCAACCGTCGCGACTTTTTGAAGTATTGTGGTTTTGGTCTGTCGGCTGCTGCTTTAGCGGCCTGTAACCAAACCCCTGTCAAAAAGGCCATTCCCTTTGTGATGCACCCGGAAGAGTTATCTCCTTCGCTTCCCAATTGGTACGCCACCTCCTACTTTGACGGTGTTGATTATGCCTCTGTTTTGGTTAAATGCAGGGAAGGTCGCCCCATCAAAATCGAAGGCAACAACATGTCCTCCATCAATCGTGGTGGAATCAATGCCCGGGTTCAGGCCTCGGTATTGGGGTTGTATGACGAAGAAAGACTGCGCGAGCCCTCCATGGATGGCAACCCTGTTTCTTGGGAAGATTGGATGGGCGAACTCGTTCAAGAATTAAGCGGTGCGGCTCCCGGAACGGTCCTCTTATTGACCCCCTCGGTGGTTTCACCATTGACCAAGGGTTTGTTACAACAAACCTTGAACCGGTTTCCTTCGCTGCGTCACGTGGTGATGGACAGCGCCTCTGTTTCTTCGCTTCTTGAGGCCAATGAAATGCAGTTTGGCCAATCGGCGATC
>JAIXRA010000009.1 GCA_027485465.1 Bacteroidota bacterium
CAATGGCAAGGGCAATTGCACCTCTTTGAAATGCCCTTTTATTATATCGAATACGGCTTTGCCCAAATTGGAGCCCTGGGTGTATGGCGAAACAGCACCACCGATCCAGCCAAAGGGCTTACCGCATACCGCGAAGCCCTGGCCCTTGGTAACACTGTGTCAATTAACGAAGTATATCGTCAAGCGGGCGTGCCCTTTGACGCGGATCATGCCTACCTCGAGGAACTGGCTAATTGGGCCTTAAACAAAATGCAACATCATGAAAATCATTTGCATAGGACGTAATTACGATGAACATGCGCGGGAATTAAACAATCCCCGTCCAACAGAACCGGTGGTTTTTATGAAGCCAGAAACCGCCTTGGTTCGTGATGGAAAACCTTTTTTTCTCCCGGATCACTTGGGAGATGTTCACCATGAAATAGAGATTGTGTTACGAATTGGACGCAATGGACGACACATACAGCCTAAATTCGCCTTGTCCTATGTGGACCGCGTTGCCCTGGGCGTTGATTTCACAGCACGTAGCCTTCAGGAACAACTAAAAAACAAAGGTCTCCCTTGGGAATTGGCCAAAGGGTTTGATGGTTCGGCCATCTTGGGCGAATGGCAGGAAACCGATCCAGCAGCGCTCGAACAAGGATACGGATTCACCCTGCAAATCGGTGACGAAGTCCGTCAAAGCGGCCATACGTCGGAAATGCTTTTCAATTTTGCCGAAATCATTGCCTTTGTTTCCAAATACTTCACCCTCAAAATGGGGGATATGATCTACACGGGAACTCCTGCCGGGGTAGGCCCCGTGCAGGTGGGCGACTCGTTAAGCGGATACCTCAACGGACGATTGAACCTTCGCTGCAAGGTTTGTTAGGAGCGATTGAACTCGTTCATCGCCGGACCGAGCCCCCGAAGAGCCCAAGCTAAAACGGCTTTGGAACAACGTTCCAACAAGTCAGGTAGGGTTTCCTGCTCCGTCTTCCCAAAAGGAGCCAGAACATAGTCGGATTGACGACCCGGCGCAAATTCCCGACCAATTCCCACTCGTAAGCGAGGGTATTGATTGTTACCAAGGACCGTTTCAATGTGTCCCAGTCCGTTGTGGCCCCCGGCGCTGCCAGAACCACGGAGACGAATTTGCCCGAAGGGCAGGCTCAAATCATCCGTGATCACCAGAATGCGGTCGTTCTCCACTTTCTCGGATTGCATCCAATAACGCACAGCTTGACCCGACAAATTCATGAAGGTCTGAGGTTTGACCAAAACAAACTGCTTGCCCGCCTGCCGACCGTTGCTAACCGAGGCATAGCGCCCGCTGGCAAAATCATCGGCCGAACTCAACTCCTTTCGTAGGCGATCCAAGACCATAAAGCCTACATTATGGCGCGTATCAGCGTATTCTGAACCGGGATTCCCCAGACCAAAAACCAGGAACTTCATGGGTACCTGTTGAAGGTGTTTACCTATTCACGGGGTCATCACCCCCCTCCGCTAAGCGGAAGGGTGAATTATTTGGAAGCCTCGGCAACGGCGCCTTTCATAGCGCGCGGTATGGTCACAGCGGCGACTGGATTGTTCGGTGCAGCCACCAAGGTAAAGCCCTCAGCAACGATGTCCTTCACGCGAACAACACCACCCAATTCCATTTTGGAAATGTCCACCTTGACCGAAGACGGCAATTGATCCGGCAAACCCTTGACCGTAATGGAACGCATACGCGATGCGAATTTTCCACCGGCCCGGACCCCGGGGGATGTCCCTACAAATTCCAACGGAAGATTCAACTTAACCACCTTGGTGGAATCCAGCAACATAAAGTCGACATGGAGCATGGCGCCGTTCAATGGATGGTATTGGGCATCCTTGACAACACAGGTGTGTTTTTTGCCGTCAAGGTCCAGCATGATTTTGAAGGTCTCAGGGGTGAATAAGACGGATTTCAAATCATAGGCGTGGGCCCAGAAATGGGATTGAGAAGCCGCATTGCCGTACAATACGCAAGGAACCTTGCCTTCTGCACGCAATAGATTCGAATCAGACTTCCCTACGTTCTCTCGAAGAGAACCGCTCAAATTGATCGATTTCATAGCGTTTGGATTTTGGTGATGGGGGGTTTAGGTGATGTAAAATTAATGAGACTTGACTTTGACCTCGAACAAGTGACTGATGGACGAAAATTCGCGAACACTCCGGATGGATTGTGCAAAAAGATCGGCCACCGACAAGACTTTGATTTTGGGGGTGGATGCGCGCACTGGGATGGTATCGGTGACTACCAATTCTGTAAGAGCCGAATCCTCAATGCGGGCAATGGCCTCCCCTGACAAGACACCGTGGGTGCATACGGCCCGCACCGAAGCGGCTCCTTTGCGCATCAATTGATCAGCGACCATCACGATGGTCCCGGCGGTATCCACCAAGTCATCAACGATGACCACGTCTTTGCCTTTGACATCCCCGATCACCTGAATCTTGGCGACAACATTGGCCCGTGCCCGCGTTTTGTCGCAGACGATGATGGGACAATCCAGATGAGATGCAAAAAACTTAGCGCGGGCGGCGGCCCCCATATCCGGTGCAGCAATCGCAACCTGACCCAATTGAAGGGATTTGACGTAGGGGACAAAAATGGTACTAGCGTCCAAGTGATCAAAGGGAACATTGAAGAATCCCTGAATCTGAGGCGCATGCAAATCCATGGTCATGACCCGTGTCACCCCGGCGGCTCCGAGCATATCGGCCACCAAACGGGCCCCTATGGGCACCCGCGGTTTGTCCTTACGGTCCTGACGGGCCAAGCCAAAATACGGAATAACGGCTGTGATGTAATGAGCAGATGCCCGCTTGCAGGCATCAATCATCAGGAGTAACTCCATCAAATGGTCCGCGGGGGCATGGGTGCTCTGCACCAAAAAGACATCGCAACCCCGCACAGATTCGTTAATGACGGGTTGAAATTCCCCGTCCGAAAAGCGCAAAAGGGAAGAATCCCCCAAGGAGTCGCCGTAGGCTTCGGCAATGCGGCCGCCTAAGTCCAAAGTGGCCTGACCGGCAAAAATTTTCATGCCGTGGGGGGTCGGGGCAGCGTTCGCTTGGTTTGATCGCATTTTGGGGCGGTTGGAAGCGGCTCGTTGGGTTAGGCTAGGTCTTTAAGGGACGGCAAATATAGGCTTTTGGAGGGGCGGATTTTTGCGTTCAAAAGACTAATTTTTAAGTCTTTGAGGGGGGCTTTGAAGAGGTCCGGAGAAGTCCTTGGGAAGCCGATGGGGGGCTGTTTGGCCACTCTATCCCAAAAAAAAACCGCCCCGAGGGGCGGTGGTGAGCGGTGGTTGCAACGTCCGGATTATTCCTGGATCAATTTGACATTCACAGCATTAAGACCTTTACGGCCTTCTTTGAGCTCAAAGTTAACGCGGTCGTTTTCACGTACCTTGTCGATGAGCCCCGTTGCGTGCACAAAATATTCTGTGCCGCTGTTCTCCTCCCGGATGAAACCAAAACCTTTGGTTTGGTTGAAGAACTTTACAATTCCTTCGTTCATGATTAATAAAAATTTAAGGCCACAAGATATAGGTTTCTGCGGGTTTTTGATTGAATTTTGATAGAAATCCTTTTATCATGAAAAAAACCCCCTTTTTACTCGCTATCGCCACCGTTGCCTTGGTCGTTTCTTTTGCCCTTGACGCACTGAACCCCCTCATAGGCAATCCAACAGGGGCTCCAGCGGGTCGTAGCGGGGGCCCTGCGGAGGGCGGGGCAACGTGCGCTGCCGGTGGTTGCCACGGTCCAGCCTCCAACACGGTGATCAGCACCCTCATCAGCACCAGCCCTTCGTTGGCATCCGGTTATATCCCCGGAGCTACGTATTCCATCACCATCACCGTTTCAGGGAGCGGTTCCAAGGGTTTTCAATTCAGTGCGCAATCCTCATCGGGCAACCCACTGGGTACGCTCACAGTCCCTGCTTCGCTTCAAATTCAGCAAAATCGTTGGGTGACCCACCGTTCTGCAGCCAGTGGATCCCCCTCAACGTGGACCTTTAACTGGGTAGCACCGGCCGCAGGTAGCGGAACCGTTGGCTTTTATGCTTGCGGTATATCAGGTCGCAACAACAGTTTGGTTCGGCAGACCCTGAGCATCCCTCAGAGCACCGTATCGGTCAACGAAATCGCTGTGAAGAGCCAGGTCCGCTGCTGGCCGCAACCCGCTCGGAACGAAATCAACCTTGGCTGGGAACAGCAGAACCCTGCCAAAGCTCGCTGGGAAATCCTGACCATGGACGGCAAGTCGGCCCAGCGCTGGCCATTCCAAAACCTGGAATCCGGAACGCTCCAAGAACGACTCGACCTTAATGGCTTGAATTTGGCTTCAGGAACTTATTACCTACGTCTTTTGGATAACAATGGTCAAAGCCTTTTGAGGCAAAAAATCACCGTTCACCCCTAAGGATCGGCGAAGTTTTAAAAGACTTTCTTGCCAGCCTTGAGAAAGCGAACTTCTTTCTCACTTAGGTAGCGCCAATGGCCCCGAGGTAAGTCTTTTTTGGTTAGACCGGCATAGGAAACCCGATCCAACCGCTGAACATCGTACCCCAGGTGTTCGAAAATTCGGCGAACAATTCTGTTTTTGCCGCTGTGCAATGACAAGCCCACCAATTTTTTGTCGCGGGGTTCGGGCCAAGCCAAGGCATCCACCCGCGCCAGCCCATCGTCCAAAGGAATACCTTCCAAAATCTGGGAAAAGTCCTTCTGCGACAGAGGCTTATCCAATTCAACTGCGTAAATTTTTGCTATTTCAGAGGAAGGGTGGGTTAATTTTTGAATTAAATCGCCATCGTTGGTCAATAGCAACAAACCCGTTGTGTTACGATCCAAACGACCTGCCGGAACAATACGTTCACTGGTCGCGTCTTCAACCAATTCCATCACGGTTCGGCGATTTTCGGGATCGTCCATGGTTGTGATATAATCCTTGGGTTTATTTAACAACACATAAACATAGCGACGGAGGGTCAAGACCTCGCCGTCGTAACGAACCACATCGTCGGCGTTGACTTTGGTACCCAAAACATCGGCCACCTGTTCATTGATCGTGATCCGACCGGCACTAATCAACTCATCAGCCGTTCGCCGGGAACAAAGCCCGGAGAGGGATACGTAGCGATTGACTCGCATCGGCCAAGCCAAGGCATCACTGGACTTCGCCACTTTGGGCTTGGTTCGGGGCCGGGCTTTGGGGATAGGATCGGAATCAGGCTCAGGACCAAATTCTTGGGATAAATTTTGGAGTTGGAGATCGTTCCACTCTGCTGCCAAGTCAAGGCCCGGCGTCCGGTCCATGTCTTCCAGGTTTTTTTTGAGTCGATCGATTCGCTGTGATTTGGGGGCGGGACGATCGGGACGGTCACCTCCAGCAGAGCGGGCCG
>JAIXRA010000031.1 GCA_027485465.1 Bacteroidota bacterium
CAAACAATCAAAATGAGATGAATAGCATTAAAAAACAGCCTTCATTCGAATTGCCGGTTATAGATCGTTTAAGTTTTGATTTGTTTGGAAAAATTGCGATTCATTTTATGGATGGGCGTGAACTTATCGTGCCTATTAAATTTTTTCCCGAAATCAAAAAACTCCCTGTCCTCAAGCGTAAGAAATACACCATTGTGAATGACCGAACAATTTTGTTCGATTATGCATCATCTATTTATCATTTGGAAGATTTTGTAGGATTGGAATCCCGTTGGAGGATGAGATAATCAATAGAATATGATCAAGGCGGGGAAGAGGAAAATTTTGTTTGTGCCGCTGGATTGGGGTTTGGGGCATGCGACGCGTTTGGTTCCGTTGATTGAGGAGGCGGTCCGTTGCGGCGATGAGGTTTGGATAGGGGGGAACGGTCGCAGCGGGGCCTGGCTCAAGGTGCGTTTTCCGGATTTGCCCTTTGAGGTGGCGCCGGAATGGACGCTGCGCCATCGCAAGCATTTGGCCTGGGATTTTTTGGGGAACCTATTTTCGTTTGGGAGGGGTCTTCGAGCGGACCGACGCTGGGCCAATCAAACCGCGGAACGCTTGGGGTTGACCCATCTGGTGAGTGACCATCGTTACGGGTTGAAGGTGGATGCCGGGAAGGATGGGGTCGTCTCGGTTTTGGTTTTGCATCAAGCCGTGCCGGCTTTGCCTGGTCTATGGCGTTGGCCGCGGTGGATGGAAGCGGCGTCCTGGTTGCTTTGGCCTTTTTTTCGACGGAGAATGCGGGACTTTGATGAAGTTTGGATCCCGGATCACGCTGAGAAGGCGAGGGCCTTGGCCCCAGCCTTATCGCATTTTGGGGGTTTGCGGAATTTGGGGCTACAGGTTCGTTACTTGGGTTGGCAGAGTCGCTGGTCCGGTTTTGGGGTAGGGTTACCGCAATCAAACGGGGAGGCCTTGTTGGTGGTTTTATCGGGTCCGGAACCTGCGCGTTCTCTTTGGGAGGCCAACCTTCTTCAACAATGGCAGGACTGGGCAACACAGGAGGACGTTGACGGCCCAGCCGCGTTTTGGATGGTCCGCGGCCTTCCGGACTCGGCCGCCCCTCTCACTTCGGCCGCCCCTTTCACTTCGGCCCGTGTTCCCACTTTTGGGTATTGGAATTCCCCGGACGATGCCACGCTGGCGACCTTGATGGCGGGAGCGGGCTTGATCATCAGCCGCCCGGGCTATTCCAGCCTCATGGATTACGCGGTTTGGAACCAAAACCAAGGCAGGCCTGTTTTGCATCTCTGTTTGGTGCCGGCAGGGGGTCACAGCGAGCAGGCTTATTTGGCCCACAAACTGGATAGGGAAGGCCAAGCGCAACGCCAAAGCGAGTCCAGTCTGAACCTCCGCGATGCTTGGGCACGCCGAAAACAGACTAAGTTTACTTATGGAATCCCCCGTCCCTAGGTTGCTCGTTTGGGTTCCTCGCCGAACCCCTCGTCTTCTTTATATCCTGGACTGGGTTTTGGGTCAGCGCTTGGGGATTCCCTATGAATGCAGGGAACAGGCCCCCAACGAGGCCGACAGGGAGGGCTTGGGTGTTTTGTGTTACGGTAATCCCGAGTTTCTCCAGGGCCTTGGGGCCGACGCCGGGCCTACGGCAGCCTTGGTGGCTGCGGAGCTTTTGTTCGAGGAAGGAATCCGGCCCTTGGCGCTGTCCAAGGAAGTTCGCGGCGGTTTGTTTCCTACCAACCATGCCTTGGGTCACGACCCCTTGGCGGGGATTTTTTGGATGCTTTCTCGTTACGAAGAGTACCAAAATCTGGAGAGGGATGCCTACGGTCGCTTTCAAGCCTCCCAATCCCTCCTTTACCAGGCAGGGGTTCTGGAAGAGGCGCCCGCCGATATCTATATCGAACAATTTTGGACGTGGCTTGAATCGCAATTCCCTAAAATCCAACGCATTCAACCAACCCTGACGATACAGCCCGGTGTCGATATTGATTTGTGTTACAGTTATTTGGGCAAACCTCCGCTTCGGCAAGCAGGCGGTGTGTTACGGGAATTGATTCGCGGACGATGGCGTGATTTGCTTCATCGCTGGATGGTTTTGAGCAAACTAAAACCCGATCCCTACGACACCTATGCCCGCCTGGAGTCTTGGCACGCCGAGATTGCCCGAGCGGCCCAGGGCGGGGTTAGCGGAAAACCAGATCTTTTGATTCGCGCTCTACCGCCCTTGTTCATGCTTTTGACCGGGTCCTACGATCGCCTGGATCCGGCTCACCATCCCCGCAGTCCCTACTTGCGTCGATTGGCACGTTACCTGAAGCTGGGCGGTGCTCAACTGGGTTGGCATCCTTCTCTGCGCTCCAACCGCGACGACAAGGCGGCTCAGCGCGAAATCAAAGCCTGGTCGGCCTTGGCCGGTGGGGACGAGGCCTTGGACACGCGGCAACACTACCTTTCCCTGGAAGTAACTCGTCAGCCGGCCCGTTTGGTGTCCTGGGGTGTGCGCAGAGATTACAGCATGGGTTATGCCGAGGCACCGGGATTCCGGGCGGGCACGGCCCATCCCTTTGGCTGGTACGACCTAAACACCGAATCGGTCTTCCCTCTTCAAATGCATCCTTTGGCCATCATGGATGCGACCCTGAATCATTACCTGGGTCTGGATGTGCAGGCTGCCCAACATAAGGTGTCCAAAGTATTGGAATCGTACCGCCGATACGGAGGTTATTTTTCGTTGTTATGGCATAATTCATCGGCGGGTCAAGGATGGGATGGTTGGGAGAAATTTTTTGAACATTGTTATAGAATTTTATTGCCATCTCTCGATTCCTCTATTTTTGAAGGGTCGCCTCGCCTAACACCTTTCGGGAAATCAGCAGAACGGTGGACCTTGCGTCGGCTCTCGGACCAAGAGCGGCAGGCTTGGGATGCGACCTTGCCCGTAGGGGCCTCGGTGGTGCATCGCCTTGCTTATTTGGATGAGCGACTGGGTTCGGGTTGGAAGGTTCTTGCATCGCCGGATGGGCGATGGCTTTGGGCGACGGCGGCACGTTCAGGGTTCAAAGGCTGGTTGGATCGTCGCCGACGGCGCTTGGCTCAGCCACTTATGATTCAAAAAATGGCCCTTCTTCCAGCACCGGGCGCGAATGTACCGGATCCCGCCGGCCCCAACGAATACCGTTCCTTGTTGCAGGAATGGGATTTGCG
>JAIXRA010000011.1 GCA_027485465.1 Bacteroidota bacterium
CCTCCAAATCCTTTTTGGCAATCCAACGTTGACCGGGCATAGCCGCATCGGTTAATAGGGGTTCAACACTTAGCAACAAAGCCTTGAACCAAAAAGTGGTTAGGGCCTGGTCCAAAGTAAGGCACGTTCCGGGTCCACAATTCATGGCCCAATCATCGGTAGGCGAAGCCCCGATATGCCCGGCACATTCGGTATGCGTCCCATTCCCATGGGGGTTCATCTTCACTCCAACCACATTGCAGGCTCCACGTTGCGATACATCCCCCACAAAGCTCCCTGCCCTAAAAACCTCAAACAAAGGTTCCTCCATACCAAAAGCATTGGGATTTCCCGCACCACCGTGCAGGGTAATCCCCAGATCCCAAAACTGACTAAAATCAATCCGAGCGAATTCAGAAAAATCTGGTGCGGTTTGTACTTCCATTTTTAGGTGCCTTGGGTTTGGTCCGGAATATCGTCGAACAACGAAGATGCAATATAATCGGCCAAACCCCGCCCTGAACGGCTTAGCCGCAGGGGCTGCGCCTCCCCCAAAAATCCTTCCTCCCTGAACCAAGATGGAGACAACGTCAAGAGGCGCTCTCGAACCCGGTCTTTGGCATCCGTTCCAAAACGCGAAGTCAATTCATCCCAGGGCATCCCCGCATCCAACCGAAGCCGAATCATCAAAAATTCATTCAAACGATCCACCATCGTAAGCACCTCGAGTGTCTCTTCGGGCGCACCTGCTTCGATGCCCCGGCAATAATGCAGGTTATGGCTAATATTCCATGAACGAGTCTCTTCCCCATCAAAAGAATGAGCCGATGGTCCCAGTCCAAGGTAGGCCTGACCCGACCAATAGCGGCTGTTGTGAACCGCCTCGCAGCCGTTCCGTGCAAAATTGGAGATTTCATAGGCACGGTAACCCTGAGACTCGGCCCATTGATACAACAAGTGCATAAGCTCCAAAGCCTTATCGTCCTCCGGCATCTGAACATCTCCGCGCTGGACCCTGGTATGGAGGACGGTTCGAGGTTCTTGGGTTAATTGATAGGCCGAAAAATGACCGGGTTGGTAGGACAGAATCGTATCCAAATCCTTTTTGAGGCTTTCGGGGTCTTGGTCCGGATAGGCATAAATAAGATCGGCGGTCCAAGGCCCTGACCAATCGCTGGCCAAGAGACGCATCGCCTCCAAGGATTGCCTCGAATCATGAGCTCGGTTCATAGCCTCCAAAAAACGATCATCCACCGATTGAACACCCAAGCTAATTCGGTTCACACCCAATCCTTTCCATAGTTCCAAATTCTTGGGATGAACATCCTCGGGATTGGCTTCTAATGTGAATTCCTGAAGGCTTGAAACATCGAATTTTTCGAATAAGCCGTTCACCAAATAAGTCAATGCTTCGGGCTCCAAGAGCGATGGTGTTCCCCCTCCCAAATACAAGGTCTCCATAGGCCATCGGTTGACAGAACCTCGGTCCGGTAGTCGCAAATCCAATTCGCGGACCATGGCCTTGAGAACCCGAGCTTGGGAAGAACGCGTTGTGCTAAAATGAAAGGCACAATAATGACAGGCCTTTCGGCAAAAAGGCACGTGGACATAAACAGAACGCGGCCAAATCATCAATCAGCCTTGGTGTTCAACAACAATGCAGCTGATGGCTCTAACAAAAAACCCCACACATCCAAGATGGCGGGGTTTTGTATGTCGCTCAAAAAGAGACGATTCAAAATTTTTAATAATCCCAAAGACTTTGCTCGAAGTTGAAAATCTTTTGCTTGATACGCTCGGATTCCATAAAGAAATCCTCCGGATTGTTGGCATAGTCTTCGATACGAAGATCCTTCACGTTGGGTTCTTTGTAGATGTAGGATGAAAAGAAACGTCGGAGGAAAAGGTCGTCGTAGGAAATCTTGGCCGATTCGTTCTTCATGTTAAAGACTTCGGCTTTGGCCAGAATAGGTCGAATCGCGGGGAAATAGACCCAAAACATAGGGATTTCACCAACCACCAATCCATCCGATTTGAGGTTCTGAACCGGAGCAATCGCAACAATCCGAACCACCATGGACGCAGACTTGCGATCAAACACCCATTCTTCTTTCAAACGAAATTTGACGACATCGTTGGGATTAAATTCGACTTTTTCGACGCGGCGTTCCAAGGCAAACGTAACCGGATTGCTCACCGTAATGGTATCGTATTTTTCCAGCGCTCCTAAGATTTCGGCTCCCTGCATCTTATTCTCCGCGTTGATCTCATCCGAACGATACAAGTAACCGTTCAAATCACCCCGCTTGAGCGCATTCATCAACACATCAATCAACATGCTCTTGGGATGGGTCATGGGCATATTCAGCTTCTGACTAAGGTCAATAACCCGAAATATGGTCCAACTAAACATCACATCCTGTTCCTGAATGGCAGGAAGTGGTATCGGCTCCTTGGCAATGGCTGGATTCAAGGTGCGCTTGAAGGCGCCGTCAACCACCTCTACGCGATCCTGGGCTCCCACAGAAAGCGCCAGAAAGGAGAGGGCAAAAAACGAAAGTGCAAATTTCTTCATAACATTAATTGATGGAATAAACAGCTGGTGGAAGCTTGCGCGTAATGCGGTCGGGTCCAACCACCTTGACTTCGTCAAAAATGAAGCGGTCCCCTGCTTTGGAATTTCGAATCACTTGTTGGAGTTTGCCGTTGTAAATCGCTCCGGTATTGGCGAAGGGCTCTACGTCTTTGCGTGCAGCGAAATAGAGCATTCGAAAGCTGATCACATCAAAGCGCATGTCAAAGTCAAAGTCCTTGAGGGTGGCAATCATACCGCCCTGAGCTTTGAATTGGGATACCGAAACAGAACCGGGAGGTAAACCGCCAATGGTGGCCTGAGGATCTGGAACCGCCTTGACACGGAACAGGGTGGAGCCCAACATTTGGGAACCTTTACCGTCCACCGACTTGCCACGCACATCCACATTGACATTCATACCCGGTGAATTCACCCGAACAATGTATTTGCCTTTGCTACCCGTAATGGTTCCCCCACCCGATATCGATGGCATGAGGTTTTCGGGGGTTACACCGGGAGCAGAAATCGAAACAGGGTTGTCAACGCCCACATAGAGGACATTCATTTTGTCAGGAGAAACAACCGCCGCCGGACGGGCCACCATGTACGAACTGCTAAAGGGATACCGAGTTAATTCACCGGTCGAAGGGCTCACAACGTTAATGAAACCGCCCCACTTCTTCTCGCCTTCGGATGTCGCACGGATTTTGAGCTTGCCCATACCGTTTTCGACCGGTACCACCGTTCCGCCTTCCAAACGAATATCCAAATCCTGACGACTATCGTAAGCCACCAACATGATATCGGCTTCATAATCCTGTCCTGTCAAAACGTAACTGGAACGAGCAACGATTTTGGCCTCCACTTTATCGAATTTGTACGAAGCAGCGTCGATTTGACTCAAAAGGAACGATATAACCTCGGTTTCTGTGTTTCGGATATCGCTCTCATACTTTGAAAGCAAGGTGATAACACCGGATAAGGGCATTTCTCCAAAATTGGATTGAAGCCAGTTCTTGGTGACGCCGCCTTCTTTGGGGTCCTTGGCTTCGTCCAAATACAGTTTAATTCTCTTGCGGTCGGAGGCAGGAATCATCTTGAGGACTGATGCCCGATAATCGTTAATCAGCTTCTTGAACTGCAAACCCTTGGGGCTTTTGCCCTCCGGGCTCACCAAAACCTGGCTACTAATATCAATGTTACCATCATCCACAACACGCCTTGCACCACCTTCTTCTTTGAAGTCTTCATCGTCGACTTTGTTGTTCTTGTTCCCACCCATGTCAATCATCAGGTCCTTGGTGTCCTGAACAAACTTGAGCAATTCCTTGGTCTTCTGGCGAACAATTTGAGCTTTATCAAAATTGGCTTTGGCTTTGCCAGGCTCCTTGGCCATGCGGTCATCAAAGGCCTTGTACAAGGCTTCGTTCTTTTGGCCAACCGACTGAGCTGTTTCCTCCAAGCTCTTGTTGATCATCGCGAAGGCCTTCAAAATTTCGGCGGACACGTTCAGGGCAAGCATCGCGGTCAACACGAGGTACATCATGTTGATCATTCGTTGCCTTGGGGACAATTTACTACCGGCCATTGCTCAAAATTTCAGGATTATCGGAGGTGGGTTGAACAGATTTTGTGAAGGTGGGCCGAATTAATAACGGTTGGACATGGCGTTCAACATGTTGCCGTACACCGAATTAAGAGCCGCAATGTTGCGGTTCAAACGGGTCATTTCATGCTGGTAACGTTCGGCATCTTCTTGAATCGTCTTGAGGCTGTCCATCATTTTGCCAACACCACCAAAGTGTTCGTTCGCCGATTTGAGGGCCATCGCTGTGTTCTTCATTTCGGTATCGTACATGGTATTGAACGCACCAATATTGTCGACTAGTTTGCGCATTTCGGCGCGATAGGCCCTGCTTTCCTCGCTGATATGAGCCAATTCGGCCAAAGATTCGGCGGTAACCCTTACCTCTGTCTGGTAAGACTGGTTGGCACTCACCAAATAATCGTTCAGCTTACGCATTTCTTCTTGGTAAACACGGGTCTGCTCGCCCATTTCGGTCATCCCGTTGAGAGCTCCCGATGCGGTATGGGCCTGGGCAGCCATTTGACCGACGGACTGCGTAGCTTCCCGGACCTTGTTGGCGAATTCACCGGTGCTCAAGCTGGCAGTATTCATCTGCCCCATTTGCTGAACGTTGTGGTTCAGGCTCTGGAAGCTTTTACCCAAATTCTCCAGTACATCTTTACTCAAATTGGCCTCACGCATCATCGCGTTCAGGGTGGCGGGCGGTGCTTTGGCCTCTCCACCTGCTAATTCGGGGTAAACCAACGACCAATCGATGTCCTCGGAAGGTGGCTCAAAGCCCGAAACGAAGAAAATCAAGGCCTCGGTACCCAAACCCAAGGTGAGGAAAAAATCCGCCCCGGGAAGGTGCCGGATTTTGAAAAGCGCACCGATGATCACAATGGAGGCACCCCAACCGTAGAGATAGTTCAGGGTAATCTTGCCCTTTTTGGACTGCAAATACCCCGCAATTTCTTCTTGTTTAAAAGAAAATTTCATGATTTATAAAAATTTAAAAGATTAACGAATGTCCCTGATATCCCGGCCAGTAAAGTCCATAACACAACGGAAACCAATGGTGGAACGAGCAGAATCCTGAAACTCGTAAGCTCGGGTTCCGTTCATCAGGTAATAACCAACATCTTTCCAGCTGCCACCACGCACTACTTTGCGCTTGAGGATTTGGGCGTCGCTGTCTTTGGCATCGTAGCGGTAATCAGGGTTCAAATCGCCAACAAAACTCGAGGCAGATTCATGAAAAGTAGAGGCGGTCCATTCAGCGACATTGCCGGCCATATTGAATAGACCAAAATCGTTCGGATTAAAGGTGTAGGTTTTGGCCGTGTAGGTCACCCCATCGTCCACATAATTGCCACGGCCCGGCTTGAAATTGGCCAATAAGCAACCGCGGTTGTTACGCAACGAGGGTCCACCCCATGGATAAGGAGCGGCCATGCGGCCACCCCGGGCGGCGTATTCCCATTCCACCTCGGATGGCAAGCGGAAGGGGAACTGAAGGTTCAACTTGCGAGACTGACGGAAAGCCGACAGAAGGCGTGTTCTCCAATCACAAAAGGCATTGGCCTGGTTCCAAGTAACACCCACAACAGGGTAATCGTAATAGGCCGGGTGACTGAAATACAACTGCGTTTGGGGTTCGTTGTAAGCATAGGCCATGTCTTTGGTCCAAACGAGGGTATCGGGATAAATATTAATGGACTTGGACTCCACGAACTCGTTCCGGTTGCGGTTGGATTGACTGGCGACAGCGCCCGTGTAGTCGTACTTCTTGTAATTGTAGACAAATCGAGCGGTGTTCCATTCCTGCCGACCAAAAACCCGCTGGTTTTCGGGTAAAAACAAATCCTCCAACTCCTCAACCACTGCTGGATCTTTCCAATTAATTCGAGCCTTCCAGTTGATGTATTCGTTCCCATCCTCGTCTTCGATGGTATTTCCCAAAACCGTATGGGCGATGGAATCCCGGACCCAGTTCACAAATTGACGGTATTCGGCATTGGAAATTTCAGCATCGTCCATGTAGAAGGGACGCATCGTTACATTCTTGAGCGGGTTGTTCAGGTTAAAGAGCAAATCCTGATCTCCTTGACCGTATAGGAAGGTTCCCTGCTTGATATACACCATACCGTAGGGTGTGGTTTCGAGCCATGGGCCCCGGTCTTTGGCTCCAATGAGGTCCCCGGTATTCCCAGTGCCGCAGGATGATAGCAAGGTGGTTAACCCCAAAAGCAGGACCCATACGGCAGGGCGAATGAAGCAAACGGACACCAACGAAAGGGGAAGTCTAGGCATGTTCATGATTTGAAAACGCTAAAATTAGCAAGATTTAACAGTAAAAAGGCAAAACTTAGAAGTAACGAGGCGTTAAAATTCGCCTCTGGGGTTTGGGAGGGAGCTTGAGGGTGAAATCATAGCCGAGGAAAGCCTCGTGGGATCCATTGGTCAGGGTCCCCAAGTCTCCCAAGTGCTGGGAAAATGAGTAGCCAAATCGTACCCCATTGCGCATGCGGTAACCGAACATCCCGACCACGCCGTCGTTTTGGGAATACCCTCCCCCCAGCCAAAGCCGGGTGCCAATTGATAGCATTAGGTTGTAGTCCAATTGCTGAACCGAATTGTTGGTCTTGAAGAGAACGGATGGGGTTAGACGGAAATACTTGCCCAAGGGTATTTGATAACCAGCCGAAGCAAAGAGATTGCGGGCATAGGTCAACGTCGAACCGGTTGTATTGAACTGAAGTGCCGGCTCGTTCAAATGGTTGGCCGCCAAATTGAGGAACCATTTCTTGGAGTAAAGCTGCAGACCGGCCCCCAAATCAAAGGTGGTGGCTTGAACGTTGGAAGCAACCAAGAGGGGGTCGTTGGGATTCTCCGGACGGAATTTGGTGCCGTCCAAAGAAGTCTGCAACATGCCACCGTAAACACCAATGCCGATGCTAAAGGTGCGAAGCGGAATGCGAAGGGCATAATTCAGCCGGACGTTGGTGGATTTGTTGAAATACTCTTCGTCCTGAACAACCAAGAGCCCAAGCCCGCCTCTCAAAAACTCAACAGGGGCATGAATGCTGAAACAAGTGGTCCTGGGCGATGCATTTTCAGGGATGTTGACCCATTGGTACCGGCTGGCCACCATGGTGCTGATCGCATTTCTGGACCCGGTGACGCCTGGATTGTAAAAGAAATCGTTGAACATGTACTGGTTCCACTTGGGTTCTTGCTGAGCAGAAACCGCTGTGGCCCAAAACAGGAACAGAAACAAGGCGGCAAATCCTTTGCCAAGTCGATTTCGTACCATGGAGTAATCCCCGAAGAAACAACAGAAAAGGGAAATTCCCAACTATTTGTGGCCTTTTTTGATACTAGCCTCCAACGCCATCACCAGGGATGGGAATTCAGGGGAAGGAGCTGCAATATCCAAACGCAGGCCGCAATCCTGCACGGCAGCATGGGTTTGCAGGCCCAATGCGGCGATTTTGGTGGTCCCTTGAACAAAGTCCGGGAAATTCTCAAAGAGCGACTTGATCCCCATCGGGCTAAAGAAGCAAAGGACATCGTATTTGATATCCGCCAGGTCGCTCAAATCACTGGCAACGGTCCGAAACATCACGGCCTTGGTGACTTGCAAGCCTAATTTTTGGGCCTCGGCGGTGAAGGTATCCTGTAAAATATCTGCGCAAGGCATCAAATAGGCCGCTTCCTTGTGTTTGAGCATCTGAGGAAGAAGGTCCTCCAATTTGCCTTTGCCAAAAGAAATCTTGCGTTTCCGCAACTGGGTGTATTTCTGAAGGTAGAGGCCGACCGCCTCGGAAATACAATAGTACCGGGTTTCGGGGTCAATCTCGCAGCGCATCTCCTCGCAAAGCCTAAAATAATGATCGATGGCGTTGCGGCTGTTAAAAACAATGCTGGGGAAATCCGTCAATACAAGGCGGTTCTTGCGGAAATCCTTGGCAGGCACTCCAACCACTTCAATGAAGGGCCGAAAATCAACCTTGATATTGAATTTGGTCGCTAATTCGGCCAAGGGAGAGCGTTCCCCCGGTTCCGGCTTGGGCTGGGAAACAAGGATGCTCCGGATTTTGCCTTTGGGGTTAGGGGTTTCGGCCATGCAGGATAAAGTGGGCAAGAAGGGTCAGTGGTAAAATTTCGAAGGTGCAAATATAAAAAATCAATAAAAGAAGGCGGTCTGTACCAAACTCGTAAGCCATGCGGCCCTGACGAAACCACCTCATGAACAGGCTCACCAGGAGCAAAACCCCGAATCCGTTGCTGATGTAGCTTTTCCAAAGGGGATTCCCAAAAGCCAAAACCAAGGCCCAAAGCAAAAACAGCGGGACCCAGAGATGGGATAGAACCCTGGATCCATGACGCATGGCGTGTACCATTTCTTCCCATTCCACCGCCCAACCTAGCAACCTAAGCCAGGCATCAAAGGCCCAGGACATCAAAATTAGGGCCAAAAACCAAAGCAAAGGTGCCAGGTACGGATAGGATGCCAGGGCATCCCCCAAACCGGGAACAGGAGGTCCCCCCAGAATTTGGGTCAGCGTCAACCCAAGGCCCAAGGCCAATAAAACACCCCAGCCCCAGCGCTGCAATTCACTATCCACATGCCGGGAGCGGACACTTTGCATAAAAATCCGGTAATTGACTAGCTGATGCAGTCGGGTTGAATAATACGAGGGATCCCTTCCAACTAAAATCGACATCAGTAGCCACAAAATCCACCAAACACTAAAAAACCAAGTTCCCGGTGCGGTTGAAGGGACTGCCTGATGGGGTTGGACGGAGGCTGCCCAAGCATTCGAACCCCCGACAACCAAAACCAACCAACAAACAACCAAGGGTAACCGCACCAACATGACGCAAAATTACCTTTGAAACACGATGGGAACGAAACGGCTTTTGGTTTATCGAGCTTCGGCCGGTTCTGGCAAAACCCACCAGCTGGTCACCACCTACCTGCGCTTGGTGCTGGCATCGGCCGATCCCCTCGCCGTTCGCCAAACCTTGGCCATCACCTTCACCCAAAAGGCAGCCCAGGAGATGAGGCATCGCATCCTCAAGCAACTACGCCAAATGGGAAGCTTGGACGACGCCGTAGCCTACCAAGCGTCCGACTCCATCCGGTCTGAGTTGCTGGAAATGTTGAAACTGGAACCCGAAGTGCTGCGAGATCGTTCACGGCGCCTGCACCGTACCATGCTCCACCGATACAGCGACGCCGCTATCGGGACCATTGATTCCTTCATCAGCCAAATGGCACGTCCTTTTTACAGGGAATTGCGAAGCGGTCAGGATTTTGAAATCGAATTGGACCGGGATGCTCTGATCGAAGAAGCCATCGAGCCCTTTTTGGCCCAAGTGGGTCAAAAGGAGAACGATGTTTCGACCTTGTTGCTGAAATTCTCCCAACACCTCAACAAAGACGAAAAAAGCTGGAATATCCGCCATCTGCTGGTCCGCTACGCTTCATTCTTGTTCCAAGACCGCGCCTACCCCTACCTGAAGACCCTCCAAAAAATTAAGCCGGCGGATTACGCGTCATTTTACGATCAACTCGCGGAAATTTTGGAGGAAAAGTACGGAGAACAAAGGGAGGGCGCCAGCTCCTTGCTGGAGGAACTCGCCTTGGCGGGTTACAGCGCGGAACAACTCTACTACGGATCCAAGGGTTTGATCTATCACCTGGAAAAACACCAGCAAAACATCGCCCACAAGCTTCATTCCAGCGTTGAAAAAGCCCTAACCGACCAAAACAGAATCCTCAAATCGGGGACCCATCCCCCCGATTTTCAAAACTGGGTCGACCGCCTTCGGATTTTTTTGAGCCAACAAAAAGCTGTTGCTCCTGATATGGTTCTCATGCAAGCCGTCTTGGACTTGCGCTATGCAACCACCCTGCT
Organism: Bacteroidota bacterium; assembly: GCA_027485465.1. GTDB lineage: Bacteria > Bacteroidota > Bacteroidia > UBA7662 > UBA7662 > SYHX01. Next base: position 10,049 of record JAIXRA010000011.1, read on the forward strand.
AGGCACCTTGTACCAACACTTTACGGACTTTAGCAGAGCGAACGTCAAGATGCCATTGAACTTTCTTTACTTTCAATTGGCCGACCTGGTACAGCAAACCCATCCGGAATACCTCTGCGACCGCGTTGGGCATCGGTACTTGAACATGTTGGTCGATGAGTTTCAGGACACCAGCCTCTTGCAATGGCAATGCCTGGAACCCCTAATGGACAATGGTTTAGCCTCAGGAGGCACCGCCATGGTGGTCGGCGATGTCAAACAGTCCATTTACCGATGGAGGAACGGCGATGCACGATTGTTAGCTGCCTTGCCCGCAACTCGCTGGGACTCCACCGCCTCCAGACTTTGGGCCGAAATGTACGAGGGGATTCCCTTGCAGACGAATTACCGTTCTCGTAACAATATATTGCATTTTAACAATTCTTTCTTTGGCTGGTGTCGCCAAAATTGGGAGGGCCTGATGGCCTCCACCTACCTCGAAGTCGAACAAGAACTCCCACAAGCCCCCGTAACCTGCCCACCTTGGCAAGGCAGGACCCGGGTTTTGGCCTTTGATCCATCGACCACCGAACGCAGCCTGGAAACGAACCGGGTTGAGGTGTGTTACGAATTAATTCAGCACTACAGGCAGCAGGGTATCAAGGCATCGGATATCGCCATCCTGGTACGCACCAACCGGACCGGATCTGCGCTGGCCCAAGGCCTCATTCGGCGGGGACAGGCCGTCGTTTCCCCCGATAACCTGCTCTTGGGTCTCAACCCCCGGGTCCGCCTCATGATGCATGCCTGGTTCTACCTCCATCAACCCGGAGATCCTGTGCATGCCGAAACTTTGCTTCGGGACTTGGACCCTGATGCATACCTGCAGGACCCCACACGAAACGCGGGTACGGCCCTTCTGGAAAAATTTCCATCCCTGGTCATTCCGTCCCTGCTCGCCCTACCCCTGGCCGCCCAAATGCAGGAATTGGCCGTGGTTATGAATTTGGCCCATCAACCAAGCCCCTTTGTCCAGCGGCTCCTGGACGAATGGGTCAACCAATGCGCCAAAGGACCCCGCATTCAAGACCTGGAAGACTGGTGGCTCAACGTCGGTCACCAAATAAAAATTCAATGGTCCGGCACCGACGAAGCGGTCCAATTAATGACCGTGCACAGTGCCAAGGGTCTGCAATTTGAGGTGGTATTGGTGGCAGAAATGGATCGTCGGAACAAAAAAGCTGTGCTGGCCCAACAATGGATATCGCAAATACCCGCTGAGTCCTGGGGGATGGACGAAAAAGTCCCACCCGGTGTCGTTCCGGTGCATTTAGTGGAAACTTCCGCCCTCAAAAACGCACCAAAAGACTTCGCGGCTTTGGCCGAAACTGAAGGCCACCTCAACGATTTGGATTATATCAACATCCTGTATGTTGCCTTGACCCGTGCCAAAACTCATATGGAAATCTTCACCGAAAAATGGAACGGCAAAAAAGACGGTCTGTTTAGCCTTGGCAATATCTGGGGAGCCTATATCCAAGGCCAAGATCTCGTTTCGGACCCCTGGACCCGGACCGAACGTGATTCTGAATGGCCCGGTGAACCTGAAACCTGGAGCCTTCAACCAGCCTCAACCCCGGACCTGCCGTTGGCGTTGGAAATCACCCAACCGAAATCCACACCCCCTTTGGAATCGGAGCTTGCGCCAAGGCATTTTTCATCTGCGCGGTTAGCTCTCAATCAAAACCTACACTGGCCCGATCTTCCAACCGAAGCCATCGAAGCAGGGGTTTATTTGCACCGACTCATGGCCAAAATTCATGATCGACAAAAATCAGAAAGCGTGCTCCAAACCTGGGACAACGATGAATCCATCGCGCCAGGCCTCCGTCAAAAAGTAAGCCAATGGGCTCGCAGTTTACTTCATAGACCAGATTTGGAGGTCTTTTTTGACGGCCGCTCCACGGTACTGCGCGAGCATCCGGTCCTCTTGCAAGACGGTAGCAGCCTTCAACCGGATTTAATCCTCTTGGGTGAAGACGGAAGCGCCCGTGTTATGGATTTCAAAACAGGAAGACCCCGCAAAGAACACCGCGACCAGCTAGAACAATACCTGAACATCCTCCAAAAAGCCGGATACTCCAGCAGTGGAGCCCTGGTCTACACCGAAGACGAATCCGTCGATGCTATCGACTAAACGGTGGTTCAAATTCGATGTTATAGAACATAAAGGACCACTTATCAGCAGCCTCGTCCAAAATCATGGATGTTGGTTTGCCTGCACCGTGGCCCGCCTTGACATCAATGCGGATCAATACGGGAGATGGCCCGCTTTGCTTGCTTTGGAGTTCTGCGATGAACTTGTAAGAATGCGCCGGTACCACCCGGTCGTCGTGATCGGCGGTGGTCACCATGGTCGCCGGATAGGACGTTTTGGCCTTGACATTGTGGACCGGAGAATAGCCCCGTAGGTATTGAAACATCGCCTCCGAATCGTCCGAACGACCGTAATCATAGGCCCAACCCGCACCAGCCGTAAAGGTGTGATAGCGCAACATATCCAAAACCCCCACCGCGGGAAAACATACCTTGAACAAATCCGGACGTTGGGTCATGCAAGCCCCCACCAAAAGCCCCCCGTTGGAGCCCCCGGCAATGGCCAAACGACCCGACTGGGTGTATCCGTTGGAAATTAACCATTCGGCCGCGGATATAAAGTCATCAAATACATTTTGTTTTTGCATCTTGGTGCCCGCATCGTGCCAACGATCCCCATACTCTCCCCCACCGCGCAGATTGGCTACCGCATAAATGCCGCCCTGTTCCATAAAAAACAAGTTTGAAACCGAGAAGGATGGTGACAAACTAATGTTAAAACCCCCGTATCCATAGAGCAAAACCGGATTCTCTCCGTTGGGCACCACATCCTTGCGGTGCGTTAAAATCATCGGAACCTTGGTGCCGTCTTTGGACTCGTAGAAAACCTGGGTACTGACGTATTGATCCGTTTCAAAATCGACCTTGCTTTGTTTATAAATTGTTGAGGTGCCTTCGGACAATTCCAGGCGGTAAATAACCGGAGGGCTGGTATAGGACGCAAATGAATAGTAACAAATTTTTTCTTTGCGTTTTCCACCAAACCCGGAGGCAGTTCCCAAACCCGGGAGTTTTATCTCGCGGACCATCGTTCCCTTTTGGTTGTATTGAACTATCTTGCTAACCGCATCCTGCAGATAACTCGCAAAAAAGTAGCCTCCAACGGCTGATACAGACAAAGGAAATTCGGTTTCGGAAATAACATCCTGCCATTGGCGTGAATCCGGCGACTTGAGGCTGGTCCAAACCAAACGGCGATTGGGCGCCTTGAGGTTGGTCAACAAATAAACAGAATCGCCCTCCACATGAACCACGTCGGTTTCGTTTTCCAAGCCTTGAATGATGGGCAAAATGGGCGCATTTTTGGCGCGTAAATCTTTGAAATAAAGCTCGTTGCCGTAAGTGGCTTGGGCAGCTGACACAAAGAGGTAGCGGCCGTCTTCGCTAACCACTGCACCGACGTAACGGTAAGGATTGGCCTCTCCTCCAAAGATCAGTTCATCTGATTTTTGGGCTTGATCCAAGCGATGGTAATACAATTTGTGAAACTGTGTTTTGCCGGACAAAGCCGAGCCCTGCAGGGGTTTGTCGTAACTGGAATAGAAAAACCCTTCGCGACCTTTCCAGGCCAGGGAACTAAACTTGACATCCACCAAGGTATCGCCTACTTGCTTGCGAGTTTTGGTATGGAGAACCACCACCTTGCGCCAATCCGATCCCCCTTCGCTGATTTGAAAAGCACAATGCGATCCGTCTTCCGAAAACTGAATTCCGGCCAAGGACGAGGTCCCGTCCTTGGAGAATTGATTGGGGTCCAGAAAAACTTCGGCAAGCCCTGGCTGGGCATTGGATTCCCTGTACAAAACAGACTGATTCTGCAATCCATTGTTTTTGTAGAAATACGTGTATTCCCCCTCTTGAAAAGGCGCCGAATACTTCTCGTAATTCCACAAAGACTCCAAACGCTTTCGGATTTTATCGCGATACGTGATTTGCTTAAGGTAGCCAAAGGTGACCTCGTTCTGGCGGCGAACCCAATCGGCCGTTTCTTCGGAACGATCGTCTTCGAGCCAGCGATACGGATCTTCCACCACCTGGTTAAAGTAGGTATCCACCTGATCCACTTTGCGGGTGTCGGGGTACCGGAGAGGCTGGGCCTGGGTTGGGGTC
>JAIXRA010000163.1 GCA_027485465.1 Bacteroidota bacterium
GCTGGTAGGGCGGCTTGGCACCGAAATCAGGATAGGCTGGATTTGTACGATGGATTAAAGGTTGCTTTTTACGACGCAGCGGGTACGCGCATTCTCAGTCGGTTGACCGCCGAAGGGGGCAGCAGGGATTCCAAAAAAGGTATTTTGGAGGCGAGGGGAAGGGTTGTGGCCAACAATACCGCCGGTGATACCTTGTTTACGGAACGTTTATTTATGGAGGAAGCGACCGGTAGGGTTTATACCACGGGTCCGGTCCGCATTCGGACGCCTCGGGAACTGTTGATGGGAGAGGGGTTGGAAGCCAACCGAGATTTGAGCCAATATCGCATTCTCAAGCTCAAAGGAAGCGTTCGCTGGGGGGACAGGTCTTAAATTCGTGCGGTGATTGGTGTTTTACTGGCCTTGATGGCCTCGGCTTTTTTTTCGGGCATGGAATCAGCGTTCCTGAACGCCAACCGGTTTCGCTTGGAATTGCGCCAGAAGCAAGCGGTCCCCTCGGCCTTGATTCTGGGTCGTTTCGTTCGGAATTCGGATGAATTTTTGGGGACCATCTTGATTGGAAACAACCTGGCCCTGGTGGTGTACGGGATGTTTTTGACGCCTCTGATTGACCCCATCCTCCTGTCTTGGTTCCCGGCTCTTGCGGGTCTGGATTTGGCCATGTTGGGGCTGCAGACTCTGTTGAGTTCGGTGGTTGTTTTGTTGTTGGGAGAGTATTTTCCCAAAACCGTTTTTCGGGCCAATGCGGACGCCTTGTTTATGGCTTTTGCAAGGCCCATGCAGGCGGTTTATTATTTGTTATATCCTTTTGTTTATGTGGTAAGCCGGGCCAGTCGCTGGTTGGTTCGCCAGGTTAGCAGCGAAGGCGAAGCGGGTCCCTCCAAGGTTTTTGATAAAGCCGAGCTTAGCCATTGGCTCAACGAACAAGTCCATTCCCAAGACGAGGCGACCGAGCAGGAGGTGGATCTGGGATACTTTCACAAAGCGCTCTATTTCAGTGACATAAAAATAAGAGCCTGCATGGTCCCCCGGACGGAATTGGTGGGCTTGGAGGTGGGCAGCAATCGTGATCAAGTCCTCAAAGCCTTCAATGAAAGCGGCTTGTCCAAGCTCCTTCTTTTCCGCGGCGATATGGATCATGTGGTCGGTTATGTTCACTTTCATTCGGTCTTGGCCCTGGACCCATCGTTGCCATTCCGTTTGCAGGATTTGCAATTGCCTTTGGCTATTGTTCCGGAATCCATGTCGGCTTCCCGACTCCTCAAACAATTGACCGCCGGGCGGCGTTCGATGGCGCTGGTGGTGGATGAACTAGGCGGGACGGCGGGCATGGTCACCGTGGAGGATTTGCTCGAAGAAATTTTTGGTGAAATTCAAGACGAGCACGACGAGCCCGAAAGGGTTGAGAAAGAGTTGGAAGCCGGAAAATTCCTTTTTTCGGGTCGCTTGGAGGTGGATTATATCAACGAGCATTATGGCCTGGGTATCCCCGTGGGCCCCTACGAGACGCTTGGGGGTTGGGTGATGGAAAGCCGTGGGGACCTCCCCGAAGCCGGAAGTACCTGGGTCGAAGAAGGCCTCGAAGTCCGGGTCGAAGCGGTGAGCACAACCCGAATCGATCTGGTTAGCCTACGCAGGCTCGGAAAGGATGCTGAAGAATAGGCCCAAAGGCTTATTTTTGCATCCCTTTTAATTTTGTAAGATGTCGGTTATTACCACTATACGCAGCAAAGCGGGTCTTCTGGTCGCTATCATTGGTCTTGCCTTGGTTTCCTTCTTGGCTATGGATGTATTCACCGGAAACGGGCTTTTTTCGCAACGAAACCCAACGGATGTAGGCGAAATTGAGGGCGACAAAATCAGTTTGAATCTCTTTGACGCCAAATTGCAGGAGACCGTTGAGAACTACAAAGCCAATACCAACACGGCCCAGGTTGACGAGGCCACGATGGCTTCGCTTCGCGACCAGGTTTGGAATGAACTGCTTAGGGAGCGAATTATGGGTGAAACCTACAAGGACTTGGGCCTGGAAGTCGGCGAAGAGGAGCTTTACGATATGGTTCAGGGCAAAAACCTCCATCCCGAAATCCAAAAAGCCTTTACCGACCCCCAAACCGGGCAATTTGACCGGACCCGTGTTATTGATTTTCTCAAAAATCTTAGCAAACAGCCTGCAGACATGCAGAAGAAGTGGACGGCCTTTGAGGATTATTTACTCAAGGACCGTGCAACCCGCAAATACGCCAATCTGGTTGCCAAAGGCATGTACATCCCGGACTTTTTTGCAGACGAGTTCGTCAAGGGCACCAATATTGCCGCCACCGGTCGTTACGCGCTTCTAGATTACAGCACCATCGTTGATTCAACCATCCGACTGAGCGATGAGGACTACCAAAAAGCGTACGAAAAATTCAAGGCATCTTTTAAGCTCAAGGACGATATAAGGGCCCTGGATTATGTAAGCTTTGAAGTAACCGCCTCTAGTGAGGACTCTGCCAAGGCTCGTCAAACCCTCATGGATTTGCGGGATGCCCTTGTTGCCAGCACCGATGACAGCGCTTTTGCGGCCTTGCGCTCGGATTTGCCTTACGATGATCGATTTACGCCGGTTTCGACCCTGACTCAGCCCGCCTTGGTGGCCTTGGCCGGTTCTCCCGTCGGTACGGTGACCGATCTTTATGTCGAGAATGGAGCCTTTGTTTTGACCAAACTATCCCAAAAAACCAGCCGTCCAGACTCTGTAAAGGCCCGTCATATCCTCCTCAAAGTGGAGAACCGTCCCGATTCAACGGTCAAGGCGCAGGCGGATAGCCTGATGCAGGCAGTTCGGAGCGGTTCGGATTTTGGAGCTCTTGCAACCACTTTTTCCGCCGATCCCGGTTCAGCCGTCAAGGGAGGAGATTTGGGCTATTTTGCAGAAGGCATGATGGTGAAGCCCTTCAACGATGCCTGTTTTGGGGGTCGCAGCGGGGAGCTTGTGGTGGTTCGCTCTGATTTTGGATACCACCTGATTCAAATCAACGATCAAAAGGGCCAGAAGCCAGTGGTCAAGTTGGCTCCGGTGGCGGCTAGGATTGCCCCATCAACCGAGACCTTCCGGGCCCGTTTTGCAGAAGCCACGGCCTTTGCCTCCGGTCTCAAAAATTCCGAAGATTTTCAAAAAGCAGTGGACACCAAGGGTCTTCCCAAGAAGACGGCTGAGAATATTCGAGTGGGTGACCGCGTCATTCCTGGCATCAACAACGCTCGGGATATCGTTCGATGGGCTTACAAAGCAGCTATTGGCGAATTGAGCCCCCTCTTCGAAACGGAGGACCGTTTTGTGGTTGCCGTTTTGACCAAAGCCATGGAGAAAGGGACCAAGCCTCTCGAGGAGGTCAAGACGGATCTTGAATATCGTATTCGCAAAGAGAAAAAAGGAGAAATGCTGGCCAGCAAATGGACCAAGACTTTGGGCCAAAACCCCAATCTAGAAGCCGCTGCCGCCAATGTAGGTGTGATGGTTCAGCCTTTGATGGGAGCTTCTTTCCTCGGCTCCTTCATCAACGGGGTGGGCCAGGAGCCCAAACTATCCGGGGCTTTGTTTTCAACGCCCAAAGGCCGAATCGGGAAGCCAGTGGCCGGGGAGCGCGGTGTCTATGTTTTCGTCGTGGACAGCCTGAGCAGTCTTCCCAAAGACTACGACTTGCGTTCGGCCAAAGCATCGCTCGAAGGCCAATTCCGTGGACGGGCTGGTAACGAGCCTTTTGGTGCCAAGCGTGAATTGGCCACCATCAAGGACGATCGCCATCTCTTTTATTAATTTTGGAATCGCAGCCGCTCGATACGGCTTCGATAGCAGGCATGAGCGAGGATTCGTTGCCAATTCGTAACAAAATTCAAGAAAGCGGGATTCAGGTCTTGGATCCCAGCGACTTTCTTGTGCCAGATTCCCAGATTCAACCCCTTGATCTGGCGCATTATATGGACGAATGGGGCGTCCTCCGTGAAAAAGATTTCCGGGCCCGCGTTCAGGCCATGGACCCCACCCCTTTCGCAGGACGTTGGGTGGCCTTGTATTGTTCATCAGAAGCGGTTTGGCCGCCTTGGGCCGTGATGATTTTGGCAGTCCACCTACAAGGGGGAGATTTTTCGACTCGTCCCGCCGGCATCGAATATGGAACCCCGGGTCAGGTGCAGCGTCAATTGGCTTTGGCGCGTATTCAGCAATTGGATACGGAACTGTACCGCGATGCTCGTTTGATGATCAAGGCTTGTTCCAGGGCGGAATGGACACCGGCCCTGTACCTGGCCTTGACCCAACGCTTGATGTGGGTGGTTCAGAGCCTCTTTTACGGTGAACCCTGTTCGGCTTTTCCGATTTACAAACGCCGCTCGTTTGTGGCGTAATTTTGGGAAAGACCTGAACGAAATTTATGATATCCTGGGGACATGGTGGTTGGGCAAAGCGCTCCAAAACAATCGCTTGGTTGGTAGGCATCTTTGTGCCCTTGTCGGCGGGTTGGTTTCTTAACAGCGCCTACAAGACAGAAGAAGAAAAAGCCTATCGCCAGAAATTTTGGTCCAATTACCGGGTCTATTCCGTGCCTGTTCCAGAGGGCATGCATTTTGCAGGCGAAAAAGTTCCTTTGTGGGATTTTGAATTTCGCGAACGGGTCGAAAGGGAATTACTTCAAAATGCCTATGGACAGGCGACCATGCTGCTGTATATCAAGCGCGCAGCTCGCTGGTTTCCCATGATCGAAAATGTGTTAAAACAAAACGGAATTCCTGAAGATTTCAAATACTTGGCGGTGGCCGAGAGCGGTTTGGCCAATGCTATTTCGTCGGCTGATGCGGTCGGCTATTGGCAGTTTTTGGCAGGCACGGCTCGGCAACACGGACTGCAGGTCAACGAAGAAGTCGATCAACGCTACGACCCCTGGCTTTCAACGCAGGCGGCGTGCAGGTACCTGCGCAGAGCGCACGATCAATTTGGAAATTGGTCTATGGTTGCTGCCTCCTACAACATGGGTACGGCAGGTTTGAGGCAGCAGGCCGACTACCAAGGCAAGGATCGCTACCCGGAACTTCATCTTAACAACGAAACATCCCGCTACCTTCCCCGGATTCTCGCTATCAAAACCATCATGGAACACCCCGAACGTTACGGTTTTCATTTGACTGCATCGCAGGTTTATTTGCCCTTCGAAACAGAGCAGTGGACGCTGAACGAGCCGGTGACGAATTGGGCTAACTATGCCAGGGAACACGGAATGAGTTACCGCGAGCTCAAAATTTTTAACCCTTGGATACGCAAGACCTCTTTGCGCAATCCGGACCGTAACACCTATACGCTGCGCAAGCCTACCCAATCATTTTCGGACAAGGCATCGCGCTGGTCTCTGGTTCCGGTGGCCGAATGGGGTTTGGGGCTGCCATGAAAGAAGTTCTTCGCATCGAGGGTGCCCGCGAGCACAATCTCCGGGACCTGGACCTAACCCTTCCCCGGGAATCTTTGGTGGTTGTTACGGGGCCCAGCGGGAGTGGAAAATCTTCCTTGGCTTTTGCGACTTTGTACGCCGAGGGGCAGCGACGGTATTTGGAGTCTTTTTCGGCCTATGCCCGTCAGTTCATGGGCAA
>JAIXRA010000145.1 GCA_027485465.1 Bacteroidota bacterium
AAGACGACCCTGATCAAACTCCTGTTGGGCCTGTACCAACCCCGCAGCGGTCGTATCCTCATCAACGGGATAGCCTCTACCGAAATCAACCCCAACGACCTTCGCTTATCCACCGGGCTGGTGGCCCAGGATACCCAATTGTTTGCGGGAACCATAGGTGACAACCTTCGATTTGTGGCACCGGAGGCCGATGACGCGGCTTGCCTGCAGGCCATGGAGCAGGCATCCTGTACGGGCTTGCTCCAAAGGGCACCGCTGGGCCTCGACACCCCCATTGGCGAAGGCGGAGTCAAACTATCAGGGGGCGAAAAACAAAGACTGTCCATCGCCCGGGCCTTGTTGCGTCGCCCCTCCCTCCTGGTCTTTGACGAGGCCACCTCGTCCCTGGATTCCATCACCGAAGAAGGCATCACCCGAACCCTGCAGGATCTCTCCGCCAAACGCCATCACACGGTTATTTTGGTTGCCCACCGCTTGAGTACCGTCATGCATGCCGATCGGATTCATGTCATGGAAAAGGGGCACTTGGTGGAATGCGGTACCCACAACGAATTGGTGGAAGCCCGGGGACTCTATTACGCCATGTGGCGCCAGCAAATCGGCGAGCGACGCAGTATAGAAATCCTTCATTCGACCTCAAAATAAGGGCCCCAAAATCAGCACAAATCCTAAATTGACGCTTCCAGAAGGAATTTACGAATTTTTCCAACATCTTGCGTCTATGCTTGTAGGTATTAAAATGTATCATCAGGCCCAAATAAGAATTCACCGAACTTCGAATTACAACTCCCACGGGCTGACTTACAATGGAGGAATTCTTGGATAATTGATGATTGTATCGCGTTAGACAATCGCATAACCGACCTTTTGTTCGATTTCCCAACAGCAAAAAACCTGGCTTTATGGTAACTCCCAAAAAAGGAACACCTTTGGTTCCATGTTGAAGGTGTATTTTTCGTTGATGAAGGCTTAAACCCAAGTGATTCTTCAAAAATTCTTTGATTCGTGGAATATTTGATCGAAGCAATCGTGAATCTTTTTCCATCAAAACAAAATCATCCACATACCTTCCGTAACATTTGATACCGAGTTTATCGCGAACAAATACATCCAACGGATGCAGGTAGAAATTGGCCAATACATGAGATGTGAGATATCCAATTGGAAATCCACAGTCCTTTGGGCTAAAAAATAACTTCTATCTTTTCCCTCGCTGCTTCAAGGTATTCAACCTTGGAACTAGCCACGTTGGCGCGGTACAAAAGCAGAACCAACTCAAAAATCTCACTTTTAAGCCCTTCGCCGATCGTGTAACGGGTATCCCTATGAAAATTCTTGGAAAGACTGTAAACCTTGAGCAAGAGATCGTAACAATCCTTGTACAAGGGGAGCTCCGTGAAAAGCGCCATAAAACAACCCTAAAATAATTGACCCCCTCCCGTGGGTCGGGGGGAATGGTCCAATGGTCCAAGCTCCCTACGCACCACCCTTAATCCCTGAGGCAACGAACCGAAAAACCGTCGGAACGGAAGTTGTTGTACCGGGTAATATCACCGTTGTAATAGCTCAGGAAACGGTTCCAAGCATCGGCTCCGGAAGTCGACGACGACCACCAGAAACCGCCGGTGTCAACGTTGAAGAAGTCCCCGTAGAAGCCCCGAAGGCCGCCCGGCCCTGCCGAGAAACCCGAAGAGTTTGTCGCGCCCGTGTTGGGAGTAAACCAACCACCAGGGGTCGGTTGGGTCGCCGTGCTCTTCAAAGCACCTCCTGCGACGCTAGAACCACCCAAAAAGGTCTCTAATGTAGTCCACTCCCCATCCGTGGGTACATGCCATCCCGTTGGACACAAACCTCTCGTATCCATCACCGCATAATGGTTGTACAACTTCCCGTACAATCCATCGTACACGGGATTGTTATCATAAATGGCATAAGAACCAGCAGTTGTGTTCTCCCAAGCAGTGTTGCTCAACCCCGTCGAAATATTGTCCCCGTTCCTGTATTTACTGACCTTCAAATTACTCTGTGTCCAACATTGGGTTCCGATTTGAACGGTATTGTAATTGTTGCCATCTACATCAGAAACAGTTGATGTACCGCAGGAAAAAGAGGGAATAGGTGTACCCGTACTAAAACTAACCTCATTCCCATAAACGACCACACCTTGTGAGTTTTTCGCATAACTCCTCGCATAATAGGTGGTCGATGGACTCAGATTTCTCAAGGTGGAGGTAAATGATCCGATCCCAGATCCTTCCTCCGTTCTAGTATTTCCCATATTTGGATTGGGTGTCGTGGAATAACATACACCCCTCAAAACGATGGAACTACCGCCATCACTGATGATATGTCCGCCCAGAACAGCAGAGTCTAGGCCAATCGATCCAGGCACCAAGGTGGTAATTTGAGGAAGGCAAAGGGTCTGCCCGTGCAGGTTCAACGATAAAAAAATCACAACACTCTCGTCGTAACGAAGGTTGATATCACAACCGCTGGTTGTCCAAATTTTATAATAATAATCCTGGGCGTCCAAACGCAAATTAGGGTCGTTATCCTCAAAGAAGTCTGCAAAGGGATCGGTTACACTACCCACCAGAACCCAGGGACCCGTAGGCAAAATGCTTCGGAAAATTTGATAAGAATTAAAGGAGGCTAAACGGCGGTTTACGGATTTGGCCTTGAGCTGAGCTGGGGTTAAGCCACGGGTATCCAGATCGTTATTCAGGCCGTCCAATGGGTCGATGGTGGTGGTATCAATTCGATTTTGGAAATACAAACGAACCCTGTCGTTTTGGTCACCAACCGAAAGGCCATAAAAGGTAGGGGCCGGTAAGATGGGGAGATTCCTTAGGCGAACACTAAAAATCCTAGCCTGTTTGCCCAACAAGGGAGGGGTATAATCCCCGGCTGTTACGAGGAAGGGGAAAACCCGGGCGTGATTGTAACATTGATTAATAAAAACCGAATCGCAACGCGATATCCAACCAAATCGCAAAAGCGTTGAATTGATTTGGGCATAGCCGTAGCCAGTAAACAAATTATTTGACAAAATCTGGGGGGTGGGAACATCGGTTCGACCAGCCACAAAGGGCAGAGCCGAAGCCGTAGAGCAAACTCCAGGCCGGGGCGTTCCACTCCCTGAAGCCGCAGCAGCATTCAGGTAGGGGCTTTGAATGCCGATGCTCAGGTAATTATCGGTGCCAGGTGGCAAGCCAAAAGGGACATCATCCCCCGCCAAAAAAGACTGGGAAAGGGTGTCTTCGACATAAAACTCCCGGAAGAATCGCGAATTGGAGGTGAAGTATGGAGGTTTCTGGTTCTCCAAAAAAGGAGGAAATTGCCCACTGCTGGGGCGTGTTATAACCTCGGCCACAAATTCTCGGTAAACCTCGGAGATCAGGGAATTGCAACGCCAACTCCGCACCGTGATACCCCAATGGTAGCGGGTGGGTGAAAGATTGTTCAGGCGCAATGGCTTGAAACTGAATTCACCGTTCAGGGAATTCAGGTTAAAGAGCCCAGCGGGTGCTGTCGCTGTATTAAAGGCAATGCCCGTATTGTAAACAGGAAAAGACACAAGGTTGGTATCATAAATAGGTCCCCCCAAATGATACGAAATGGAATCGTAAAAATTGGACTCCACCGCCATATTGGTCACCGTCACGCTATCCGCTACAAAATTGTTGGCATTGGCGATAAACAAAGGATTGGGGTCGTTGTAAAAGGAGGGGCTTGCATCGCAGATGTACTGAGGCCTTAGGCCACCGTATCCTAGCATCTTGGCCGCTAAACGCGCCGTAGGACCAACCGCACC
>JAIXRA010000094.1 GCA_027485465.1 Bacteroidota bacterium
AGTCAAAAAACCAAGAGAAACTGCTGCTCAAGGTTTGCTCAAAGCGTTCGACATTCTCCCTTGTTTCGGGATCCTGTTCGTCAAAGGGGTCACTCCAATCGGCCAAAGGGGAATATTTCCACAAAAATAGGGTCCAAACGGGTGGATAGGCGGTCATTGCGTTGATCCGTGCCAGGGTTTTTTTGAACAAAGGGGGAGAAATTCGTGAATAAGGACCCAGGCTTCGCAAAAATAAAATTTTATAAAAAATAGTACTTTGTATTGCAAAGTACCTTGGCGGATGTATGTTTGCCCCATGAACATGGAAAATGTACGAGCGCAAATGCGCAAAGGGGTCCTGGAACTCTGCATCCTGCGGGTTTTGGGACGGGGTGAGGCTTATGCGAGTGATTTGCTGAACGACCTACGGAAGGCGGATATGTTGGTGGTCGAGGGAACCTTGTACCCCCTCCTGACCCGGATGAAAAACGCGGGTTGGTTGGATTATCGCTGGGAGGAATCCAAAAGCGGCCCCCCCCGAAAGTACTACCGCCTCACAGACCAGGGTCAGGTCATCCTATCGGACCTGGACCGGGAATGGATTGCATTTACCGACGCCGTTGCCTATTTATCGCAGTGATTCTATTTTAAATAAACGAAGCCTTATCATGAAAACAACCGTATCTATTCACCTGGGGGGCCACCTGATGCATGCCGAAGAGGATGCCCATCGTCAGCTGGTTCAATACTTGGATTCCATCAAACGACACCTTGATAACACCGAGGGATGTGAAGAGATTTTATCGGATATCGAATCCCGTTTTGCAGAGTTAATCGTGGAACGATGGTCCGGAAAATCAGGTGTTATAACGCTCAAAGATGTTGAATCGGTCATTCAAATTTTGGGGAGTCCTTCGCAGTGGACGGAAGGCCCGGTGGATGCTTTTTCGGACCATGAATCGCTCACAGGAAAACGGCCGGGATCCGGCGAACGATTGGATTACCAAGGCGATATCCCGGCCCCAAAGCGTCTTTTTCGGGATGGGAGTCGGCGGGTGATTGGAGGGGTTTCGGCCGGTTTGGCAGCCTATTTTGGGTTGGATTTGGCCTTGGTCCGCGTTGTAGTTCTTTTGTTGGGGCTCTTTACGGGCATAGGGGTCTTTGCGTATTTGGTGTTGTGGGTGGCCGTGCCCAAGGCCAGGTCGACGGCCGATAGGCTGGCGATGCAGGGTCGGGCGGTAACATTGGAGTCGATTCGTAACAAAGTGGAGGAAGAGTACAGGGCTGTGGAGCAGACCCTGCAGAACCCAAACAATCATCGTCGCTGGGAGGCTTCGTTGAGGGGTTGGGCACGCAATGCCAACGGCATTGCGGCTCCGGTTTTGAGGGGCCTGGGGAAATTGGTTGGGTTCTTCCTGGCCTTGGGGACGGTGGTTTTTGTGTTAGCCCTTGGGATGGTGTTATGGTTTTTTGGGATGGGGCTAGGGGTGGGTGATGGAATTTTGGTGGAAGGTGATGGTTCGCTGCATGAATGGGTGGCTTTGTTTTGGCCCTCAACGCTTTCATGGGGTGTTGGTTGGATGGCCTTGGTCTTGTTGTTGGTTGGTCCCTTGGTTTTTATGGGGGTCTTGGCTGTTCGCTTATTGCGCGGTGCGCCCTTTCGTTTTTTTGGCGCCCTGTTGGGTTTTTCTTTTCTTTCCATTGTTTTGGGTGCGGTGTTGACCCTTCTTCCCTTGGTTTATTACGCAGAGGATATTGAACACAAAGCCGTTACGACCCAAACGATTCCCCTGGATAGCACGGTGAACTCCTGGTCCTTGGGCCTTATGCCCGCCTTTCTTGATGAACAAGGTAGACCGGTTGATTTTGATGGAGAGGCTCGAATTATCGAGGATGAATTTTGGACAGATCCGGTTGAATCCAACCAAGATTCCGAATCCTGGAATCTGGTTGAATGGGATTCGGAGCCAAACCGCTGGCGCATGGTTGGTCCAAGGATTTACGTCAACAACCTGGGTATTCGCTTGGTTCCGACCGAAGGCAGGGCCTCGCTCAAGTCCAACCTCCGCGCGGCGGGTCGAAGCAAGGCACAGGCCAAGACTCGTTCGGCCTCGGCAGGGACTTCGTATACCTGCGATAGCACGGGGCGCATTGCCTTGGCGGAAGGGATTTATTTTCCCAAAAGCGATGGTTTTCGAATGCAAAAGGCTCAATGGACCTTCTATGTACCGGTGGGCCAATCCATCCGTTTCGACGAGCGATTGGCTCCTTATTTAGAAGAAACACAGGTGGTGGGCGATTTTCCGATTGGGGAATTAGCGGGGCAGCGTTGCATCATGACCTATAACGGGTTGGTGCGCATGGGTTCCTAGCCGGATGCCTGGTCAAATTAGCAATATTTGACAAAGAGTCCTAGGCAAAGTCTGTTTATTTTTCAAAAGCCAACAAAACATTGTTTAAAATTCGAAAAAAATAAAATGTTAAAATACCATCCTTTCCTTTTTCAACAGACCCTTTTTCGACTCGTGCCCTATCGATTCCTTGCTCTCATCCTTGGGTTGATGGGCTGGGGAGCCCAAAGGACGTTGGGGGCCTCACCTGATTATTTTCAACAGAAGGTACGCTACCAAATCCAGGTGAGTTTGGACCCTGTTCATCATGTTTTGCATGGCCATTTGCGCATGGAATACACGAATCAATCACCCCAGGCGCTTGATCGTTTGGTCATGCACCTGCATCCCAATGCCTACTCTTCGACGCGTACCGCCTTTGCCCAACAACAATTGGCCGGTGGTAGCACTCGCTTTCGATTTGCTCCCGACAGCCTTCGCGGTGGA
>JAIXRA010000135.1 GCA_027485465.1 Bacteroidota bacterium
ATGGGCAACCCAGGTTGTCCCACCATGTTAACCGTACCCCTGGCTTCCAAATAATAGGCAGCGGCCGGAGAGGGTGAGGACGCAACCCGTACTTCCACACCAGGTTCGATGGTCAACGTCACCCCGGGAAATACCACAACATTCGAGGTCATAAGGTAAGGAGAATTCGCGAGGGTCCAGGTCGTATTGCTAAAAATCCCCCCACTGACAGGGGTTTGGGAAAAGGCCGTTGGGCCGGATAGCCCAAACAATCCCACGCAGAGAAGGGTGGTGATTAGGCTGAAAAGAGGTTGGTTGAAGACAGGAAGGTTGGTGGATTTCATGCTTAGAAAAACGAACCATCGTTCCATTTGTTTGAATTCTAGGTTTTATTTTAGAGATGCTACAACCCCTTGGCGATCGAGGCTTGCGCCTTAATTTGGTTTGGATCAAAAGGGACCTCAGGACCCAGGATCATAAGGCAGCAGTTTGGAAGGCTCTGGTACACCGCAGAGTCCGCTTTCATGAGGTCTGTATCGTGACCCACGGCAGCGATGTACCGATGAAGTAGTATTCTATTGATTTGCATACACAAAGATGCACCAAATACCTTGTATCAACGGTAGCGACGGTAAAATACAAAGCCACCTTGAGCCCCTACCGCACGAAGAGGTAGGGCGGTGGTATCGGGAAGCCGGTCCACGCGCGCAATCACATAAACGGGTCGGTCCAAGGGGACCTGCATAATTTCTTCCCCTACCGGCATGGATGAGGCGGGACCTGTGCCATGAGAGGGAATTTTCATGTAGAAAAAGGGAGCATAACTTTTGAAACCCCAGGTAGCTGCGTAGACTTTTTGACCGGCTAGGGATTGGTAAAAATTCACCGCAGGGGTTTGGGTGACCGAAGCGATTCGAGGCAAATAGGAATAGGTTAAACCCATCACCAAAATCGCAACCCCCAAACCCATTCCCAAGATACCTCGATCTTCTGCCCGGTTCTTAATCTTTTGCCAACCCCATAACATCAAAAAAGGAAAAGGTAATACCCACAAGGACTCCCAACCCATCCATGGTATTGCATCCTTTAAGGCTGAACGAACAAAGACATCCTGGATACGATCGACCCACAAGTCTTTGAAACGAAGCGCCCAAGGTATCGAAACAAAAACAAGAACCCAAAAGACTACCTGGAAACTCAACATCGCGGTCAACCAAGCAGGCCATTTCATGGAACGTCGGAAATCCATCAAAAACGCAGACCCCAAAAATGCTAAAGGCACATAGGTTAAGGACGAATAATGGATGATTTTGGTGGTGCTCAGACTAAAAACAAGCAAAACAACCCAAAAAAGAGTTAACATGGCTTGGTACAAGGTTTTGGAAAAATCTTGGGGCGCAAGGGTAGGCCCTTCCCATCTCAACAACAGAGGCAGGGCCAAAGGAATGGCCGGCAAACAACCCAGTAACAAAACCAAGGTATGGTAATAGAACGGTTGTTCATGACCAGCTACACCGGTTCGAAAAAGGTCAATCATATAAGACCAAAACAAGATCAATTGCGTAGGGCCCCGAACCCACCATTCCAAAGCTACCCAGGTCAAAACCGGCAACAAAAGCCCTAAGGCAAAAACGCCTCCCCCCTTCCACCATAAGGCAGACCAAACCCGGTTCCTTAGCATCCAAAAAAGCGCCGTCAAGGCCAACAACAAAAAGCCCACGGGACCTTTGGTCAAAACCGATAATCCGGAGGCCAATCCGGCAACAACCCACCAACCCGGCTTCCAAAAGCCATGCAATCCAAGGTGCATGGATCTAAACAAGGCCCAAACCGAAACCAATATAAAATAATTGAAAAGCGGATCGATAATCCCCGACTTGAAATAGGCATGGGGCAACAAAGTAGCCCAAAGAAGAACCGCCCATAACCATCCTCCCCGTTGGCTTAGCCAACGACGACCCAACTCATAAAGGGTTAAAAGGTAAATTGATCCAAGCAAAGCATTCGGCAAACGAGCCGCCAACTCTCCCACCCCTAAAATCTTCATCATCCCCGCTTGCATCACCATAAAAAGGGGAGGCTTTTCGTAAAAGGGTTGAAAATTAATTTGAACGGAGCCGTAATCACCAGACGCTAACATTTCTCTTGCAGATTCCGCAAAATTGATTTCGTCCCAATCCAGGAGCGACCAACCGCCCAAGCCCAGGTAAAAAAAAGAAGACAACAACAACAAAAAAGGACGCGCAAAACGCGGCTGTGTATACCAGGGATCCTCTGGTTTTACCCTATTGTCCGTATCCATCGTGCTATCCAAAGTAGACCGAACAAGATAACCAAGACCCCCAAGCGAAATGCCCATGTCCTTAGCGGATCCACCTCGGCTCGTAAAGCGGCTGCCAATGGCAACGGTCCTCCACGGAATCGCACCATGGGGTTCAACAAAATTTTGGCACCCGGATCCATGGCTTCAACCCGGGCGTAGGGTTCCTGGGGACCTAATTCAACTTGCAAGGTATCCGTGAGCAAAGATTGAGCTAACAACGTACCGTTTTGACCAATCGCTTGAATACGTTCCAAGGGATGTGAAAACCGAAAAATCCGTTGGTTTGGAGAAGGTGCTGAACATGACAACAGGGTTTTATGAAAGGTTGAATCTTCGGCATAGACCGCGTAATGGCGACCTTCCAAAGCCCTCTGCATGACAACGCGGCTATCGGCACGTTCGCCCATAAGCACATTCCAGCGCTTAAAGGTGGCTTCCTTGTGGAGATCGTGGGTATCGTCGTTAGCCAAAACCCAAGACAATCGGCCGGCCGTCAAAGCGGCATCGTAATAGGCTTCGGAATGACGGTAATGATTAAATACTTCCATAAAATGGTATCCGCCTAGTAGGGCCATATCACTTAGACGTCGCCCACCTCCAAAATCCGGATGAGCCATCGCCAAAACGGCACCTCGATCCCTCAATCCTTGAATAATTTGTTGCTGTTGGGATGTGTTCTGGAAAAGCGGGAAATCGAAATAGGACGGTTGTTCCAAACCCATCACCAACAAATGGGATTTGAGTGGATTATATCCGCTTTCGTAAACCGGAACATACAAGGGCGCCTTGCCCTGGGACCAGGTACTAATCCGGTGGTAATTGGATAGCGCAGGCAACTGATACCCCGCTTCCATATACGCCGTGACAAGAACGGAATCCGACTGGTGGCCGTTGGTCCAACCACCCCACGACCGTGAATGGGCGTGAAAATTGGCTTTGAAGCGCAAAGGAGGCATCGAATCATACGGGTTGTAAACCCAATCACCCTCAAAGGGTTGAGGTGGTGCAAAGCGATAAATTTCGGACCGTAGGTAGAATCCAACGGCCACAAACAAAACCAGTACGATAAACAAACCCAGGCCCTGAAAACCTCGAAACATAAACCGAACCCAACGAAACCGCGAGATGTCAACGAGGATTGACATTTTATTCAAAAATCGAAAAATGCAGCAGTCCCCATTTTTGAAAACGGTATTGAAGGGCTACCCGCAAAACACCCAAACCGTAAATCATGCTACGCCGAAAATTAATGGAGGAGGCCTCATCAAAATAACGGGTAGGACAAGAGACCTCGCCAATTGAATAACCTCGGTAACATATTTGAGCCAACATTTCGTTATCAAAAACAAAATCGTCGGAATTCTTTTCAAAAGAAATGTTACGAAGTACATCGGCCGTGAATAGCCGGTACCCGGTATGGTATTCCGATAACTTTTGACCCATCAGAAAATTTTGGGTTAGGGTTAGCATACGGTTAAAAATGTACTTGTACAGGGGCATACCCCCTTGTAAGGCACCTTTACCCAAAATTCGAGAGCCGATCACCACCGGGTACACCTTATGAGCCGCCAGGTAAGCCATGCTTTCGATAAGTCGGGGGGTGTACTGGTAATCCGGATGAAGCATAACAACAATATCTGCATCCAATTCCAGGGCCTTGCGGTAACAGGTTTTTTGATTTCCTCCGTAGCCTCGGTTTTGGGGGTGGACCAAAACATGGCGGATGCCCAAGGCCCGTCCTACCTCGGCAGTCCGGTCGGTCGAATGATCATCGACCAAAACCACTTCATCCACAATATCCATGGGGATTTCCGCATAGGTCTTGGCCAAGGTTTTCTCGGCATTGTACGCCGGCAGGATGACCACCAGTTTTTGTCCCAAAAGCATGATGGGGCAAAGGTAAAGTGCTTAATGCTTACTTTAGCAGCGGAAAAATGCCAGAGTGGTCGATCGGGCCGCACTCGAAATGCGGTGTAGGGGCAACTCTACCGGGGGTTCGAATCCCTCTTTTTCCGCCAGGTACAGTCCGAGACTGTCCGAAAGTGTGTAATTCAGGGAATTACGCACTTTTTTTGTTCTTTTTCAGACCGTTTTAGTCCGCTTTTGTCCGGCCACTTGGTTGCCAACTGGTTACCCTTTTGGTAAATCCAAAAAGGGGTAACCAGTGCACGGACAATTACGAACATAA